>VHBQ01000002.1 GCA_016871855.1 Gemmatimonadota bacterium | reverse complement strand
CGCCTCGCGCGGCGTGCGCATTGCCGGTGAGGGGCTGGCCACCTGGCGCGAGCTGGGGTTGACGATGCGCTCGCGCGGCGGCGGCCCGTACGAGAATCACGTCGTGCGCCTCGGCTGGGCGAAGCCCAAGGCGGGGCAGCCGACCGCGCGCTATGTCGTGCAGTGGACGGACTCCGTGGCGCAGGCGCTGTCGCTCGACGCGCAGAGCACCTTCGTCTTCGAGGTGCAGGCAGAGAAGGACACGCCGCGCCCGCTTGCGGCGGCCGACACCGCGCCCGCCGTGGGGCCGATGCCGCGTCCCTCACGCTGGGGATGGCTCCCCGGTTGGCTGCGTCGCGGTCCACCAGACTCCGCGCAGGCCTCCGACAGCGCGAAGCAGGCGTCCGGCGCCACCAAGCGCGGAGGCGACACGAAGAAGGAGCCGGCCGGTGACAGCGCCGCGCGCCGGAAGAAGGGGGATGCCGACTCCGTGGTCGTTCTCGATTTTCGCGTTGAGCTCGAGACAGCCGACGGTCGCACCGCCTCGGTCGCGCTGAGCGAACTCAATCCGCTGCCGCCGCCGCTGACGATCCGACTGTACAAGTGGGGACGACCGGAGCGTCGCTTCGGCGCGTCGTCGCGCGACTACGATCAGGTGCTGACACGCTATGCGATCCCGTTGGCCCGCCTCGAACGCGATGTGCCCGGCTTCCGCGCCGCGCAGGTGCGCGCCGTGCGGTTTGTCTTCGACCGGACGGCGGCGGGGACAGTTCTTATGGACGGGATGGGGTTTGAGCGCTGAGTCGCGCGCCGAGGTGCAGGGAGCAGGGAACAGAGTGGGGTGCAGGGAACAGGGAGCGGAGTGGGGTGCAGGGAACAGGGAGCAGAGTGGGGTGCAGGGAACAGGGAGCAGAGTGGGGTGCAGGGAACAGGGAGCGGAGTGTGGTGCAGGGCACGGAGGAGGGGCGGCGGACCCGGCATCCCACTCAGCTCCGTGTACTCGTCACCAAACACTGCACCCCGCCCCCTTGCGCCCCACTCTGCTCCCTTCACCCTGCACCCCACTCTGCTCCCTTCACCCTGCACCCCACTCTGCTCCCCTCACCCTGCACCCCACTCGGCTCCCTTCACCCTGCACCCCACTCGGCTCCCTTCACCCTGCACCCCACTCGGCTCCCTTCACCCTGCACTGAGGATCGAGCCCCCGACCTTCCCCCCCACCCCGCGCGGCGTTTGTTTCTAGTCCATGAGCATGCGTGAAAAACTCGACCTGCTCGAGCGCCGGCGCGCCGAGTCGGAGCTTGGCGGTGGCGCCAAGCGGCTGAAGGCGCAGCACGACAAGGGGAAGCTGTCGGCGCGCGAACGTCTGGACCTCCTGCTTGACGACGGGTCCTTCGTGGAACTGGACCGCTACGTGGTCCACCGGTCGCACGATTTCGGCCTCGACGAGCAGCACTTCTGGGGGGACGGTGTCGTCACCGGCCACGGCCGCATCGACGGCCGCCTCGTCTACGTCTTCTCGCAGGACTTCACGGTCTTTGGCGGTTCGCTCTCCGAGGCCTTCGCCGAGAAGATCTGCAAGGTGATGGACCTGGCGATGCGCAACGGCGCGCCGGTCATCGGGCTCAATGACTCCGGCGGCGCGCGCATCCAGGAAGGCGTCGTCTCGCTCGGGGGCTACGCCGAGATCTTCCTGCGCAACACGCTCGCGTCGGGGGTCATCCCGCAGATCTCCGCCGTGCTCGGGCCCTGCGCTGGCGGCGCGGTCTACTCGCCGGCGATCACCGACTTCGTGTTCATGGCGCGGCACACAAGCTACATGTTCGTCACCGGCCCGAACGTCGTGAAGACGGTCACACACGAGGACGTGACGATGGAGCAGCTGGGCGGCGCCGACACGCACGGCGCGACGTCCGGCGTCTCGCACTTCACGTGCGACAGCGAACTGGCCACCCTGCAGGGGATCCGCGACCTGCTGCGCTTCCTGCCCTCGAACAACGTCGAGCCGCCGCCGCGCGGTCCGGCGACCGACCCGCGCGAACGGCGCGATGAGGCCCTGCTCGACATCGTCCCCGACGAACCGAACAAGCCGTACGATATTCTCGCGGTGATCGCGCGGGTGGTGGACGGCGGCGAGTTCCTGGAGGTGCAGAAAGACTGGGCCGGCAACATCGTCGTCGGCTTCGCGCACCTCGGCGGCTTCTCGGTCGGGATCGTCGCGAACCAGCCAGCCGTGCTCGCTGGGGTGCTCGACATCAACGCCAGCGTCAAGGCGGCGCGCTTCATCCGCTTCTGCGACGCGTTCAATATCCCGCTCGTGACCTTCGAGGATGTGCCGGGCTTTCTCCCCGGCGTGGCGCAGGAGCACGGCGGCATCATCAAGCACGGCGCCAAGCTGCTCTACGCCTACTGTGAGGCGACGGTGCCGAAGCTCACGGTCATCACGCGCAAGGCGTACGGCGGCGCGTACGACGTGATGAACTCCAAGCACATCCGCGGCGACTACAACGTCGCCTGGCCGACGGCGGAGATCGCCGTGATGGGGCCGAAGGGGGCAGTGGAGATCCTCTTCAAGAAGGAGATCGCCGAGAGCCCCGATCCCGCGGCGGCGATGACCCAGCGGGTAGCGGAGTACACGGAGAAGTTCGCGAATCCGTACGTGGCGGCGAGCCGCGGCTATCTCGACGACATCATTGACCCGCGAGACACGCGCCTCAAGCTGATCGAGGCGCTGGAGTCGCTGCAGGGGAAGCGCGACCGCAACCCGCCCAAGAAGCACGGGAACATCCCGCTGTGAAAAAGGTCCTCATCGCCAACCGCGGGGAAATTGCGCTGCGCGTCGTCCGCGCCTGCCGCGAGTTGGGAATCCCGTCGGTGGTCGTGTACTCCGACGCCGATGCGCGCGCGCCGCACGTGCGGGAGGCGGACGAGGCGGTGCGGCTCGGGCCGCCGCCGTCGAGCGAGAGTTACCTGCTCGGAGACCGGATCATCGCGGTGGCCCGCGAAGTCGGCGCCGACGCCATCCATCCGGGCTACGGCTTCCTCTCGGAGCGGGAGTGGTTCGCGCGCGCGGTGCGCGAGGCGGGGCTGATCTGGATCGGTCCGCCAGCCGAGGCGATCGCCGCGATGGGATCGAAGATCGCGGCGCGCACGCTGGCCTTGGCGCACGACGTCCCGGTGGTGCCGGGGACCACAGAGCCGCTCCGCGACGCGGCCGAAGCGCTGGCGATCGCGGAGCGCTTTGGCTATCCGGTGTTGCTGAAAGCGGCAGCCGGCGGCGGAGGCAAGGGGATGCGCGTCGTGCGTGACGCCGCCGCGATGGCCGGCGCGCTCGAGGCGGCGCGACGGGAGTCGAAGAACGCCTTCGGCGACGACGCCGTCTATGTGGAGAAGTACATCGAGGGGCCTCGGCACGTCGAGATCCAAGTGCTCGCCGACCAGCATAGACGCTGCGTGTCGCTCGGCGAGCGCGAGTGCTCGGTGCAGCGCCGCCACCAGAAGATGATCGAGGAGGCGCCGAGCCCGGCGGTCAACGCCGAGCTGCGCAAGGCGATGGGCGCGGCGGCGGTGCGCGTGGCGAAGGCGGCCGGCTACCAGAACGCCGGCACCTGCGAGTTCCTGCTCGCGCCCAACGGGCAGTTCTACTTCCTCGAGATGAACACGCGCATCCAGGTCGAGCACCCCGTGACCGAAATGGTGACCGGCATCGACCTGGTGCAGTGGCAGCTGCGGATTGCCCGAGGCGAGCGCCTGCCGTTCACGTCGGCGATCGAGCCGCGTGGCTGGGCCATCGAGTGCCGGATCACCAGCGAGGACACCTCGAACGGCTTCCTCCCGAGCACCGGACGCATTGACTACCTGCGCCTCCCCGGCGGCCCGGGCGTACGCTGGGACAGCGGGGTCGGCACGGGGAGCGAAGTCACGCTGTTCTACGACCCGATGCTCGCCAAGCTCATCGTGTGGGCGCCGACGCGCGCCGAGGCGATCGCCCGGATGCGGCGCGCGCTCGACGAACTCACCATCCAGGGGATCGAGACCTCGCGCGAGTTCCACCTGCGCGTGATGGAGGATGACGAGTTCCAACGCGGCGCCATCGACATCCAGTGGCTGGAGCGCCGGTTGGACTCGCTGCTCGCGGCGCCGGTGCCGCGGGATCAGGTGGAGTCCGCGGCGATCGCCGCGGCCCTGCTCGCTGATCGCGACCGCCGCCGGCGCTCGCCGCGCGCGGCAGGAGGCGCGGCCGGCAAGGCCGACGAGCTGTCGCGGCCGGAGCTTTCGCCGTGGGCGCGTCTCGCGCGGCAGCAAGGGCTGCGCGACGCGTGAGCGGCGCGTGATGCGGCGCTGAGCCATTCGTGCCGGAGGAGATGCTCCTCGACATCACGTCCATCGCCGCGGGCGGTGATGGCGTGGCGCGCCACGACGGCCTCGTCGTCTTCGTCCCGCGCACGGCCCCCGGCGACCGCGTCCGCGCGCGCGTGCAGGCGAAGGGACGCTTCGGACGCGGCACGCTGTTGCGCGTAGAGCAGGCAGGGCCGGGACGTGTGGCGCCGGTGTGCCCCCACTACCTGCGCGACCGTTGCGGGGGCTGTCAGTTGCAGCACCTGACCCTCGAGGCGCAGCGCGCCGCCAAGGCGCAGGTGGTGCGCGACGCGCTGGGACGCATCGGCCATCGGGACGTGCCCCTGCCGCCGGTGCACCGCGCCGGCGAGCCGTGGCGCTACCGTCGCAAACTGACGCTTGCGGCCCGGCGCACGGCCGACGGATGGCGCGCGGGGCTGCATCGCGCCGGGGCGCCGGACGAGATCTTCGCGCTCGACGATTGCCTGATCGCCGAGACCGGCGTCGTGGCGGGATTGCAGCGCGTGCTCGCGCAGGCGGCGTCGCTGCTCCCCCACGTTTCCTCGCTGCGCCTGGCGATGCGACGCGAGGGCGATGACCTCCTCCTCGTGATCGAGGGCGGGGCGCACTGGCCCGAAGCCAAGGCGTTTGCGGCGGCGGCGACCGAAGTGGCGGCGACGTGGTGGGTGAACGACGAAGGGCGGCGCCGGCTGATTCTCGACCGCCGAGCACACCGTGACGCCGGCGCCTCCTTCGTGCAGGTGAACGCCGAGGTGGCGGCGGCGCTAGCGTCGCACGTCGAACGCGTCGTGCGCCGACACGCGCCGCGCACCGTCGTGGACGGCTATGCCGGCACGGGAGACGTGGCCGCATCACTCGCCGCGCAGGGCGTCGTCGTCACCGCCATTGAACTCGATGCCGATGCGAGCGCGGTGTGCGCGGCGCGCCTGGCCACACCGTCCGCCGCCGTGCATGCACGGGTGGAGGACGTGCTGCCCACGCTCCTGCCGGCGGACGTCGTCCTGCTGAATCCCCCGCGGACCGGGGTGCACGAGAGGGTGACTGCCGCGCTTGCCGAAAGCGACCCCACCCCGCGCGCCGTCGTGTACGTGAGTTGCGACCCCGCCACGCTGGCCCGCGACGTGGCCCGCCTCCGCGGATGGCGGGTGGAGTCGCTAGAATGCTTTGACATGTTTCCCCAGACCGCCCACGTGGAAACCGTGTGCGAACTGGTGCCGGAGGGCCTGTGAAGTACTTCGTGGACATCGGGAAGGAGCGGCTTGAGGTCGAACTGGACGGCGAGACCGCCCGCGTGAACGGTTCGTCGTACCCCGTCCATCTGGCCGACGTCGAAGGGACGCCGGTGCACATGGTGCGCATGGGCGAACGGGTGCATCGCGTCGTCGCGGTTCGGCACGCGGAACGGGGCCGCTACACCCTCCGCTTGGACGGCTGGCGATTTGAGGCCGAGGCCCTGGACGAGCGGACGCGCGCCATCCGCGACCTGACCGGGGAGCAGGCAGTCCACGCCGGGCCCCTGCCGGTGCGGGCGCCGATGCCTGGGCTGATCGTCCGCGTGCATGTGGACGTCGGTGACGCGGTGACGGCGGGGCAGGGAGTGATTAGCATGGAGGCTATGAAAATGGAAAACGAATTGCGGGCGACCACCGCAGGGACGGTCAAGGCCGTGCTGGTGCAGCCGGGACAGGCGGTGGAGAAGGGCGCCGTGCTCGTGGAGCTTTCATGATGCGCGCGCGTTTCGGCCTCGCCCTCGCCGGATGCACGGCGTTCATCACCGTCGCGGCGGGCGCCGCGGCGCAGCCGTCGAACTCCAGCGCGCCCTCAGCGGCCGCCATGCGTCGAGCGCTGGAGCCCTCGATGGAGCGGGTGCTCATCCTGGAGCGCTACTTCGGGACCGTGGTCGGCCTAACCAAGCATCCCTCGCGCATGACGCGCAGCGACGGCTTCGTGTACCTCTCCGACCTCGCGCCGGTGATGCGCCAGTTCGCCGAGTTGGGCGAACGCGAGTCGTATCTCGCCTTGCGCCAGTTCCTTGAGCGCGGCATGGTGCGCGAGAACGGCGCGGAGGTGCAGCTCTCTCGGCGCTATCGAGCGGACGCGCCATTTGAACTCGCCACGCCCTCTGGCTACTTGTGGACCGGCAAGGCGCTGCTCGAGGGGTGGCGCTCTCTCGGGGACACGGCCTCGGCGCAGCTGCTCGCACGCATTAACCCGGGCGCCGCCGGCACGGCCGCGGGTCGCGGCGAGATGTACAAGCTCTCCACCGACTGCGGTGACGCGCTGGACGTTGTGCGCAGCGATCCGGCGCCGGCGCGCGCCGTTTTGGTGCGCGCGCGGACCTTCGTGGGCAGCCCCGCGGCGCGAAAGGAGCAGCTGGCGATGGGTGTCACTGCTGCGGAGGGCGAGGTGGATCTGCTCTCGTGCCTCACGCGCGTCGGACTCGCGCTGAATAACCCGGATGTCGCCGTTCGCTACCTGGATCGCATGCTGGACGTCCTGCAGCCGTTGCTCACGCACTCAGGGCGGACCGACTTGGGCACGGGGGCTGACGTGCTCCTGACCCTTCACCGCGTGCGCGAGGCGGGGCCGAAATGGTCAGCGCCGAGTCCGGCGGGCGGGCGGTAGCTAGCCGCGGTAGGCAACGGACGGGTTCTGAGCGACAAGGACTCCCTTGACCGGGGCTAAGTCCTTGTCTAGCTTACATGTCTGTCCGAAAACAGCCCTTTGCGGCGGCCGAGACCCGGGTTGCATTCCGCACCGGTGAGGCGAAGTCCTACTGCAGTCGAAGTGCTGCATCATTTGGTAGACATGAAGACCTACAGCGCTACACCCAAGGACATCGAACATCGCTGGTACGTCGTGGACGCCAGCGGGATGGTCCTGGGGCGGCTCGCCACCGAAGTGGCCAAGATCCTTCGGGGCAAGCACAAGCCGGTGTTCACGCCGCACATGGACACGGGTGATTTCGTGATCGTGATCAACGCCGCGAAGGTGAAGGTCACCGGCCGCAAGGCGGAGCAGAAGCAGTACTTCCGCCACACCGGCTACATGGGCCACGAGCTCTACACGCCGTTCGCGAAGATGCTCGCCACGCATCCGGAGCGCATCATCGAGAAGGCCGTGCACGGCATGCTGCCGAAGAACGCGCTGGGGCGCGGCAAGCTGCGCACGAAGCTGCGCGTCTACGCCGGGGCGGAGCATCCGCACACCGCCCAGCAGCCCACCCCGCTCACCTTCCCGTCGCTCGAGGCGAAGTAAGCAATGGCCGACCAGACCATTCATACCATCGGCCGTCGCAAGGAAGCGGTGTGCCGCCTTTATCTGAAGCCCGGCTCGGGCAAGTGGACCGTCAACGGGCGCACGCTCGGCGACTACTTCCCGCGTCCCGTGCTCGTGACCGCCATCCAGCAGCCGTTCACGGCGACCGATACGCTCGGCCGCTTTGACGTGCAGGCCAACATCGACGGCGGCGGCGTGACCGGGCAGGCGGGCGCGCTCCGTCTCGCGGTCGCCCGCGCCCTTGTCCAGGTGGACGAGGTGCACCGCCGCAAGCTGCGCGACCTCGGCCTCCTGACGCGCGACGCCCGTGCGGTGGAGCGCAAGAAGCCGGGCCGTCCGAAGGCGCGTAAGCGGTTCCAGTTCTCGAAGCGCTAAGCGCTTCGCGGGACGGTAGACGGTGGACGGTAGACGGTAGTCTCCGCCACCCCGGTGACTCCCACCGTCTACCGTCAGCCGTCCACCGTCTACCGTCAGTCGCTGTTCATCTCACACCGTGGTCGAGCTCGCGCAGGGTTCCGGTTCGCCGGCCTGCCGGGCGATGAAGCCGCGGGACGACTAAACTCACCAGAGGCACACGCACCACCATGGCACAGCCCTCGCTCGACGATCTGCTCAAGGCCGGCGTTCACTTCGGCCACCAGACCCGCCGCTGGAATCCCAAGATGCGCCGCTTCATCTTCGCGGAGCGCAACGGGATCCACATCATCGACCTGCAGAAGACGCTTCGGCAGATCGAACTCGCCCAGAAGCTTGCCCGCGAAGTCGTGCTGCGCGGCGACCAGGTGCTCTTCGTCTGCACCAAGCGCCAGCTTGCCGCCATCGTGACGCAGGAGGCCGAGCGCGCCAGCGCGCTGTCGGTGACCGAGCGCTGGCTGGGCGGCCTGCTCACCAACTTCTCGACGGTGAAGAAGCAGATCCGCCGGCTTAAGGAGCTCGAGGCGGGGGCCGAGGCTGGCGGCGGCTTCGAGAACTACACGAAGAAGGAACAGCTGATGCTGTCGCGCCAGCGCGACAAGCTGCTGAAGAACCTGTCGGGCATCAAGAACATGACGCGCCTGCCGGGGCTCCTCTTCGTCGTGGACGCCAAGAAGGAGCGCATCGCCGTGGACGAGGCGAAGAAGCTCGGCCTCCCGATCGTCGCCATCTGCGACACGAACTCCGACCCGGACCTCATCACGGTGCCGATTGCCGGCAATGACGACGCGATCCGCTCGGTGGAACTGCTCACCTCCGCGGTGACGGACGCCATCGTTGAGGCGCGCCGCGAGGCGCCGGTGCGCGAGGAGGTCGAGGAGGGGCAGTCGTACACCTACTCGTCCGATCGCGGCGCCGAGCCGCAGGACCGTGACCGCGGCCGCCGCGGGCACGGCGGTGGGCACGGTGGCGGGGAGCGGGGCGGCGATCGTCCGCGCCGCCGCCGCGCCAAGCCCGACGCCATCGCGGCGCGCCTCAAGGGCGACGCCGCCGAGGCGCCGGCGAAGCCCGCCGAGTCGACCGACCAGCCGGGCGCGTAGTCGCACCGGCGTGGTGAGCACGCCGCGCCGCGCGTAATTTCCCGACGCCGCCGGCCGCCGAGCCGGCGGCGTCTTCACACCGAACGCATTGCGAGAAGGTTCTACATATGGCTGCCATTTCCGCGAAGGACGTTGCCGAGCTTCGCGCCCGTACGGGCGCCGGCATGATGGACTGCAAGAAGGCGCTCGAGGAGGCCGGCGGCGCGATGGACGCGGCCGTGGACATCCTGCGCAAGAAGGGGATCGCCAAGGCCGAGAAGCGCGCCGACCGCGCTGCATCGGAAGGGCAGATCGTGACGTGGCTCGCGCCGGACGGCGCGGCGGCGGCGATGATCGAGATCAATTCCGAGACCGACTTTGTGGGGCGCAACGACGAGTTCATCGCGATCGCGAAGCAGATGTGCGATCAGGTGGCGAAGGACGCCGGCGTGGACGGCCTGGTGAAGGTGGGCGCCGACGGCGCGTACCTCGCGACCCCGTGGCATGCCGAGGCCGGCCGCACGGTGGGCGAGGTGGTGAAGGCGGCCTCGGCCAAGACGGGCGAGAACGTCGTCCTGAAGCAGGTGGCGCGTTTCGCCGCGCCGGCCGGCGGCGCGGTGGGCTTCTACCTGCACTTCAACGGGAAGGTCGGCGTGCTGGTCGAGGTGGCGGGGATCAGCGGCGAGTCGGGCACGGCGCTGGCCAACACGATCGCCGAGCACGTGGCCGCCGGCGTGCCCGCGGTGGCGGTGGCGGTGGACCGCGCGGGCGTGGACCCCGCGATCGTCAAGCGCGAGCGTGATATCTTCGTGGAGCAGGCGATGGCCAGCGGCAAGCCGCAGAACATCGCCGAGAAGATGGTCGAGGGGCGCATCAACAAGTTCTTCGGCGAGATCGTGCTGACCGAGCAGCCGTGGGTGCGGGAGGACAGCAAGACGATTGGTCAGGTCATCACGAACGCCGGCGCCGGCGCGTCGGTGGTGCGGTTCGCGCGCTTCAAGATGGGCGAAGGCTGACCTCCAGCAGCGGCGAGGGGCGACAACCATGACCGAGGCGCTGAAGTACCCGCGCATCCTGCTCAAGCTCTCCGGCGAGGCCCTCGCCGGAGAGAAGGGGTTCGGGTTCGACTTCGACACGATAACCCGCTTCTCGCACCAGATACGCGCCATCCACGGGATGGGCGCGCAGGTGTCGCTGGTGATCGGCGGCGGCAACATCGTGCGCGGCTCGCAGATCGCGCGCATGGGCATGGACCGCGTGAGCGCCGACTACATGGGGATGCTGGGCACGGTCATCAACGCGCTGGCGCTGCAGGACGTGCTGGAGCGCGACGGGCTCGACACGCGGGTGATGACGGCCATCCGCATGGAGGAACTCGCCGAGCCGTACATTCGCCGCCGGGCGCTGCGCCACCTGGAGAAGGGGCGGTGCGTCATCTTTGCCGGCGGCACCGGAAACCCGTACTTTTCCACGGACACGGCAGCGGTGCTGCGCGCCATCCAGATGAAGGCGGATGTCATCATCAAGGCGACCAGCGTGGACGGCGTGTACTCCGCCGATCCCAAGAAGGACCCGAAGGCGACGCGGTACGATCGCATCAGCTACCGTGACGTGATGGTCGAGGAGCTGGGCGTGATGGATCAGACGGCGATCACGCTGTGCAAGGAGAATTCGCTGCCGTTGATCGTGCTCAACATCAACACGCCGGATGCCGTGGCCGATGCGATCCGCGGCAAGGCGGTGGGGACCCTGGTTTCATGAATGCAATTGCGGACATCATGAAGGACTGCCGCGCCCACATGGAAAAGGGCGTCGAGGCGGTGAAGCGGGAGTTCACGTCGGTGCGTTCGGGCAAGGCGGCGCCCAGCATGCTCGACGCGGTGAAGGTGGAGGCGTACGGCGCCCTGGTGTCGCTGAACCAGGTGGCGACGGTGAACGCGCCCGAGCCGCGCGCGCTGATCGTCACGCCGTTCGACAAGGGGCAGATCCGCGCCATCGAAAAGGCGATCCGCGAGAGCGGACTCGGCTTCGACCCGGCGATCCAGGGGACGCTCATCCGCGTCCCGCTCCCCGCGATGAACGAGCAGCGCCGCAAGGAGCTGGTGAAGATCGTGCACAAGTACGTCGAGGAGGGGCACATCGCGGTGCGCCACGCGCGCACGCATGCCCGCGACCTGCTGAAGAAGCTGGAGGGCGTCTCGGAGGACGACGTGAAGCACGCCGAGAAGGACCTCCAGAAGATGCACGACGACTACATCAAGAAGATCGACGATCTCAGCAAGGCCAAGGAAGCCGAGATCATGGAGGTCTGAGCGGGCCATGGGCGCCGCCGACGAACTCCTCGCCGCCATCCGCGGCCACGGCGCGATGCCGCGGCACGTCGCGATCATCATGGACGGCAACGGACGCTGGGCGCGGGAGCGGATGCTCCCGCGCCCGGTCGGCCATCGGGAGGGGATGAAGTCGGTGCGCGCGGTCGTCGAGGCCGCGCTCGAGGCCGGCGTGGAAGTGCTCTCGCTGTTCGCGTTCTCCCAGGAAAACTGGCAGCGTCCGGCCGCCGAGGTCTCCGCGCTGATGTCCCTGCTCGAGGAGTACATCAAGAAGGAGGCCCGCGAGCTTGAGGCGCAGGGGGTGCGCGTGGTCTTCCTGGGCGACCTCGACCGGCTCGGCCCCGTGCAGCGCGCGGCGGTGGACGGCGTCATGGCGCAGACCGCGCACAACTCGAAGCTCCTGCTCAACCTGTTCATCTCGTACGGGTCTCGCGCCGAGCTGGTGCGCGCGGCGCGGCAGATCGCCGAGGACGTCGCCGCCGGCCGGCTGGCCCCGGACGCGGTGGACGAGGCGGCGATCAGCGGACGGCTGTTCACTGCCGGTGTGCCCGACCCAGACCTGCTGATCCGCACGTCGGGCGAGATGCGGATCTCGAACTTCCTGCTGTGGCAGCTGGCCTACACGGAGTTGCACATCTCGCCAGTGCTGTGGCCCGATTTTGGCCGCGACGAGCTGTTCCGGGCGATCCTCGACTACCAGAGCCGCGATCGCCGCTTCGGCCGCGTCTCGGCGTAACCCATCATTCCCGTGCGCGAGTTCCCGAAGCGGCTGTTGGTCGCGATCGTGCTCATTCCGATCGTCGTGGGCGTCATCTACGCGGGGGGCGCCGCGCTGGTGACGCTGCTGGCCGTCGCGTCAGCGCTGGCCGCGTGGGAGTTCTACCGGCTCGCGGCGGCGCGCGGGGCGCGTCCGCTGAGCACCGCCGGCATCGTGCTCAGCGCGATCCTCCCCGTGCTCGTGCACGCCCGCTTCACCGGCTTCTGGGTGCCGCCGGTGAGCGTGGTCGCGCTGCTCGTCCCCGCGTTGCTGACCGCGGTGCTCTTCGCGCGCGGTGCGGCGGGCGGCCCGATGGCGGCCATCGGCACCACGCTGACCGGCATCGTGTACACGGGCGGGATGCTCAGCTTCGCCTACGCCCTGCGCCACCATGGGTTCGTGGTGGACGCCCGCGGCGGCACCGCGCTCGTCCTGTTGCCGGTGGTGGTCACGTGGCTCAACGACACCGGGGCGTACGTCGCCGGGCGCGCTTTTGGCCGGCGCAAGCTGATGCCGACGGTGAGTCCCGGAAAGACGTGGGCCGGCGCGTATGGCGCTGTCGTCGCGAGCGTGATCACCACGTGGGTGATCGCCGCCTGGATCCTGCCGCCGCTCGCGCAGCTCTCGTTGCGTCCCGTGGGCATTCTGGTCGTCGGTGTGGGCCTGAGCCTGGCCGCGCAGGTCGGCGATCTCGCCGAGTCGATGTTCAAGCGGGAGGCCGAGGTGAAGGACAGCTCGACGCTGATCCCCGGACACGGCGGCGTGCTCGACCGCGTGGATTCGCTGCTCTTCACGCTCCCACTCGGCTACGTGCTGCTCGACCTCTTCCTCGTGTACCGCCCCGCATGAAGCTGCCGGGCGTCGCCATCCTCGGCTCGACGGGGTCCATCGGCAAGACGGCGTTGCGCGTGCTCGCGCGCCATCGTGACCGCTTCATGGTGCGGGCGGTGACGGCGCACGCCAACGTGGCGCTCCTGCGCGAGCAGGTGGCGGCGTGGGCGCCGCCGTTCGTGGCGCTCGTCGAGGGGGATGGCGACGCGCCCGCCGAGTGGCGTCGCGGGGCGCCCGCGCTGGTGGAGGCCGCCACACGGCCTGATGTGGATGTGGTGCTCAACGCGATCGTCGGCGCCGCCGGTCTCGACGCGACGCTCGCCGCGCTCGGCGCGGGGAAGCGGGTCGCGCTCGCGAACAAGGAGTCCCTCGTCGTCGGCGGCGCCTTGGTGGAGGCGGCTGCGCAGCGCGGCGGCGGCCTCATTGTCCCGGTGGACAGCGAGCACTCGGCGATCCTCCAGTGCCTCGGAACGCGCGGCGCCGCCGACGTGAAGCGCCTGATCATCACCGCATCGGGCGGCCCGTTCCGCGAGTGGCCCGCCGAGCGCGTGCGCGCCGCCACCGTCGCGGACGCGTTGAACCACCCCACCTGGGCGATGGGACGCAAGATCACCGTGGACAGCGCGACGCTGGCGAACAAGGCGCTCGAGGTGATCGAGGCGCACTTCCTGTTCGGGTTGGGGTACGACCAGATCGAGGTGGTGGTGCATCCCCAGAGCATCGTGCACTCGATGGTCGAGTTCCGCGACGGGAGCGTGCTGGCCCAACTAGGCGTGCCGTCCATGGAGCTGCCGATCCTGTACGCGCTGTCGCACCCCGAGCGGATTGCGGACGCCGGCATTCCCGCGTTCGACGCCGTGCAGGCGGGCCGGCTGACGTTCGAGGCGGTTCGGCACGACGCCTTCCCGTGCCTTGGGCTTGGGATGCGCGCGGGGCGGGCGGGCGGGGCGGCGCCGGCCGTGTTCAATGGAGCCAACGAGGAGGCTGTGGCGTTGTTCCTGCAGGGGCGGGTGGCGTTCGGGGCGATCGCGGATGGTGTGGCGGCGGCGCTTGATCGGCATGCCGGACTGCCCGGCGGGACGCTGGAGGCGCTGTGGCACGCGGATGCCGCGGCGCGCGAAACTGTGAGAGAGAGGCTTGGATGTCGCTAGCGTGGCTTGCACCGATTCTCGTTCTCGGGCTCGTGATCTTTGTCCACGAGCTCGGGCACTTCCTGGCCGCCAAATGGACCGGGGTCTACGCGCCGCGTTTCTCGATCGGCTTTGGGCCGGCGCTGTGGAAGAAGCGCCGCGGCGAGACCGAGTACGTGCTGGCTGCGTTCCCGCTCGGCGGATACGTGCGGATGGCGAGCCGCGATGATGAGACGATGGCGGCGATTGAGGGGGGCAGGCCTGAATCACAGGTGCAGGGGAAGGGAGCAGGGCGAGGTGCAGGGGAAGGGGAGGCCCGGCCTGCGGATTGGGACGAGGAAGCCATGGTCCCCTTCGGGCCGAAGCCGGTGCCGGAGCATCGCTGGTTTGAGAGCAAGCCGCTGTGGGCTCGCCTGACCATCATGCTGGCGGGCGTGACGATGAATGTGCTGCTGACCCTCGTGGTCTCCACCGGCGTCTTCGCGTACTACGGCCGCGCGTACGTGCCGGCGGTGGTGGACTCGGTGGTCGCGGACATGCCGGCGAAGGCGGCCGGCTTGCAGAAGGGCGATTCGATCGCCGCGATCAATGGTCAACCGGTCAAGACGTGGAGCGACCTGCTCAACACAGTCACGCGCTCGGCGGGCAAGCCGATCACGCTCGAGGTCGTGCGCGCAGGGTCGCCGCTTTCGCTCACGATGACGCCCGTGGCGCAGGCCGGCGCCGATGCCGCGACCGGCAAGAAGGTGATGGTGGGCCGGGTGGGGGCGTATCCGATGGACCGTGTGGAGCGCGATCGCCTCGGCCTCCTCGAAGCCACCGCGGCTGGTGGGCAGGCGACATGGGCCATGGGGACGTCGGTCATCGCGGTCGTGGGCGGACTCGTGCAGGGATCGATCTCGGTCAAGAACCTGGCCGGGCCGGTAGGGATCGTCCGCACCTCAGTGGCCGCGGCGCGGACCGGCCTCGAGTCGCTCTGGGCGCTGATCGCCTTCCTGAGCATCAACCTGGCCGTGCTCAACCTGCTGCCGATTCCGATCCTTGATGGCGGTCAGGTGCTCATGACCATCGCCGAGTCGATCAAGGGATCGCCGTTCTCGGTGCGGACCCGCGAGAACGTGATGCGGATCGGGCTGGCGGCCATCGTGGCGCTGTTCGCGGTGGTGATGTTCAACGATATCGTTGCTTTGTTTAGGTAAGATTTGTGACTTGGACTGAGGATTTCGATTGAGGATTGCGACTGCGGACATCGATGGGCGATTCGCTTCGGATCGCCAATCTCCCTCCGTGGTCGGGGTCCTGAATCGGAATCCTCGGTCCATTTCCTAAGTCCCTACCGGGGCTTTACATACACGTTGTACTGGGCTATTTTTCCAAGCTACCAAGGAATAGGCCTAATCACCGAAGTACGCAGGGAACCAGGAAATGCCTTTTGACAAGAAGCCGGCGGTCGTGAAGAACCGCCGCCACGACACCGACACGGGGTCGTCGTACGTCCAGGTCGGCGTGATGACGGAGCGGATCAACTACCTCACGGAGCACTTCCGCTCACACGCCAAGGACCACCACGGCCGCCGCGGGCTGCTGAAGCTCGTCGGCAAGCGCCGGCGCCTGCTGGACTACCTCAAGCGCACGGACGTCGAAGGCTATCGCAAGCTCATCGCGGACCTGGGTCTGCGCTACTAGAACCACGCAACGCATCGCGCGGGCGCTCAAGCAGCCCGCGCGTTTTGCGTTCTACCGGAACACACCACACATGATGCATCGCATTGAGCGGACCTTCGCCGGCCGTCAGCTCGTCCTCGAGACCGGACGGATGGCCAAGCAGGCCGCCGGCTCCGCGCTCGTCCAGTTCGGCGAGACGATGGTCCTCGCCGCCGTCACCGTGAGCGACAAGAAGAGCACGCTCCCGTTCTTCCCGCTCACCGTCGAATACCGCGAGCGGACCGCCGCCGCCGGCAAGATTCCGGGCGGCTTCATCAAGCGCGAGGGGCGTCCGCGCGACGAGGAGATCCTCTCGGCGCGCATCATCGACCGCTCCATCCGCCCGCTCTTCCCGGAAGGCTTCCAGAACGAGGTGCAGGTCTTCGTCTACGTCATCTCCGCCGACCAGGAGAATGACGCCGACGTGCTGGGCCTCCTCGCGACGAGCTTCGCGCTCAGCGCGAGCCGCATTCCGTGGGCCGGCCCGATTGCCGGCGTCCGCGTCGGCCGCGTCGAGGGGAAGTGGGTTGTCAACCCGACGTTCCAGGCGCTCGAGTTCTCGGACATGGACCTCGTCGTCGCGGGCTCGCAGGACTCGATCATGATGGTCGAGGGCGGCGCGCTGGAGATCAGCGAGGATGACGTGGTGAAGGGGCTCGGCATCGCGCAGGGCGGCATTCGCGAGCTCATCGCGATGCAGGAAGAGCTGCTCGGCAAGCTGACCGTCGAGAAGATGGCGTGGGACAAGAGCGAGACGCCGGCCGAGGTGGCCGCGGCGGTGACGAAGGCCGCCAAGGACCGCATCGAGGCGGCGATCAACCAGAAGGAGAAGCACACGCGCATTCAGGCGGTCGAAGCGGTGAAGGACGCCGTGAAGGCCGAGTTGACCGCGACGCTCGCGCCGGAGCAGGTGCCGTTCGTGGGCAGCGTGCTCGGCGACCTCGAGTACAACGCGCTGCGCGCGCAGGTGCTCGACACGGGGCTCCGCGTGGACGGGCGCAAGCCCACCGAGGTGCGCCCGATCAGCATCGACACGAGCGTCCTCCCGCGCGCCCATGGGTCGGCGCTGTTCACGCGCGGCCAGACGCAGGCGCTCGTCACCGCGACGCTCGGCACGGCCAACGATGTGCAGCGGATGGACTCCATCGACGACGCCAAGGAGACCACCAAGGCGTTCATGCTGCACTACAACTTCCCGCCCTTCTCGACGGGTGAGGTGCGCCCGATGCGCGGCACCAGCCGCCGCGAGATTGGCCACGGCAACCTGGCCGAGCGCGCGGTGCAGGGCGTGCTCCCCGACTTCGCGGAGTTCCCGTACACGATTCGCATCGTGTCGGACGTGCTGGAGTCGAACGGCTCGTCCTCGATGGCCACGGTCTGCGGCGGTTCGCTGGCCTGCTTCGACGCGGGCATCCCGCTCAAGGGCGCCGTCGCCGGCGTGGCGATGGGGCTCATCAAGGAAGGGAAGAAGTACGCCGTGCTGACCGACATCCTGGGCACCGAGGACCACCTCGGCGACATGGACTTCAAGGTGGCCGGCACGAAGGATGGCATCACCTCCATCCAGATGGACATCAAGATCCAGGGGCTCGACCTCAAGATCATGGCCGAGGCGCTGGCGCAGGCCAAGCAGGGGCGCCTGCACATTCTGGGCGAGATGGGCAAGGCCATCGACGCGCCGCGCGCCGAGCTGAGCCCGTGGGCGCCGCGCATCGTGACGATGCACATCAACCCCGAGAAGATCGGCGACCTGATTGGCCCGAAGGGGAAGACCATTCGCGGCATCCAGGACGAGACTGGCGCCGAGGTGACGGTCGACGACACGGGTCTGGTGACGATCGCCGCGGTGGGCGGCGAGTCCATGGAGCGTGCGCGCCAGATGGTGGCGGCGATCACGGCGGAGCCGGAAGTGGGCCTGACGTACCAGGGCACGGTGAAGAGCGTGACGGCGTTCGGCGCCTTCATCGAGATCATGCCCGGGACGGAAGCGCTGCTCCACGTGTCGGAGATGCGCCACACGCGCGTCGAGAAGCCCGAGGACGTGGTGAAGAAGGGGGAAGTGGTGACGGTGAAGCTGGTGGAGCGCGACGAGCGCGGCCGCCTGCGCCTCTCCATGAAGGCCCTGATTCCGAAGCCGGGCGCGGACGCGGCGGCGCCGGCCGCACCGACGGCCGAGGGCGACGCGTACGCGGCGCCGGCTGCGGCGCCGGCCGAAGGCGAGTCCGAGCCGAAGCGCGAGCACAAGCCGCGTGAGGGCGGGGAGCACCGCGGCGGCCGTGGCGGACGCGGACGCGGGCCGCGGAAGTAGGCCAGCGGACGCGGGACGAGGCAGGTGAGGGGGACGGCGATGAGCCGTCCCCTTTGTCGTTGATAGACGGTGGACGGTGGACGGTGGACGGCGGACGGTGGACGGTGGAACAATGGTGCATTCGGGTTGCGGGGGCTTGTACCACGCCGTTGATTTGCCGCGATGACGGCGACCCCTGTAGTCCCCTCCGCGCGATCCGGCGCCGGCGTGCAGCGCACCGTGCTGCCGAACGGCCTGACGGTGCTCTCGGAGTTCTATCCGGGGGTGCGCTCTGTGGCGCTGGGCGCGTGGGTGCGTGCCGCGTCGGTGCACGAGGCGCCGGCGGTGATGGGCGTCTCCCACCTGCTGGAGCACCTCGTCTTCAAGGGGACGGAACGCCGCAGCGCGCACGACATCGCGCTGTCGCTCGAATCCTTGGGCGGGTCGCTCGATGCGTACACCTCGCGCGAGCACACGTCGTTCCAGGCGCGGGTGCTCGACGAGCACCTGAGTGTCGCAGCCGACGTGATGTTCGACCTGATGTTCCGGCCGTTGCTGCGCGAGGAAGATCTGCGGCTCGAGCGGCAGGTGGTGCTCGAGGAGATCTCGATGGTGGAGGACACCCCCGACGACCTGGTCTTCGAGCTGCACAATGAGGCGCTGTGGGGGACGCACCCGCTGGGATACTCCATCCTCGGCACGCGCGACACGGTGGGGGGGATGCGGCTCGACGACGTGCGTGCGCTGCACGCGCGGGCGTATCATCCGCCGCACGTGGTGGTGTCAGCGGCGGGCAACGTGACGCACGAGCACCTGCTCGAGGTGCTGTCCGACGCCGGTTGGGCCGACCTGCCAGGCGGTGACGGCACGCCGCTCCACGAGCCGCCGGCCTGCCCTCAACCGGCGCGGCGAAAGCACGTGGCCCGCGACGGGGCGCAGTGCCACGTGGTGCTCGGATCGGCGACGGTGCCGCACCGGGACGAGCGCCGGTACGCGCTGATGCTCGTCGACACGCTGCTGGGCGGCGGCATGAGCTCTCGTCTGTTCCAGAAGGTCCGCGAGGAGCTTGGACTCGCGTACAGCGTGTACACGTTCCAGAGCTTCCACTCGCACTCCGGCGCCCACGGCGTCTATGTCGGGACCGCGCCGGAGCGCCGCGCGGCGGCCCTCGATGCCGTGCAGGCGGAGCTGCGCCGCGTGGTGGACGAGGGAATTCCCGAACGCGAGCTGGCCCAGGGGCGGCAGCAACTGAAGGGCCAGATCACGCTGGGGCTGGAGAGCCCGGCCGCCCGGATGTACCGCCTGGCGTCAGTGGAGCTCTACCACGAGCCGTTCCGTCCGCTGGACGACGTGCTGCGCAGCATCGACGGCATCCACGCCGACGACGTGCGCGCGGTGTGCACGGATTTCTTCCATCCGGACGGGCAGACGGTGGTGAGCCTGGGGCCGGGGGCGTAGGGGCAGACGGGAGACGGGAGACGGGAGACGGGCGATAGGTGACGGGCGACGGGCTACGGGCGACGAGAGGCAACCGCGCCACGCACTGAACGGCCCACGGGAGTTTGCCTGACTCCGCCTAGGGGAAAAACGAGTGTCCGGCTTTCCGGGTCCTGTGGTAGAATTAAGCGTTGCATTACCTAGACCTTTCAACTCGCGATCATACTATGCGCATCGGCATCCCAAAGGAAATCAAGACGAACGAAAACAGAATCGCTTGCGTCCCGGCTGGCGTTGAAGCGCTGGTGTCGGCGGGCCACACCGTCTTCGTCGAGAAGACGGGCGGTGAGGGGAGCGGCTTCAGCGACGAGCAGTACGTCGCTGTGGGCGCGAAGATCCTCAACACCGCGGACGAGGTGTGGAAGGAAGCCGAGATGATCATCAAGGTGAAGGAGCCCATCGCGGTCGAGTGGCCGCGGATGAAGAAGGGGCAGACGATCTTCACCTATTTCCATTTCGCGGCGGATGAGGAGCTGACCAAGGCGCACCTCAAGTCCGGGGCAACCTGCATCGCGTACGAGACGGTGGAGCTGCCCAACGGCGAGCTGCCGCTGCTCACTCCGATGTCCGAGGTCGCTGGCCGGATGGCGACGCAGGAAGGGGCGAAGTACCTGGAGAAGCTCTACGGCGGCCGCGGCCTGTTGCTCGGCGGCGTCCCCGGCGTTTCGCCCGCCCACGTGGTGGTGCTCGGCGGCGGCATCGTCGGCATCAACGCGGCGAAGATGGCGGCGGGGATGGGGGCGCACGTGACGATCCTCGACCTGTCGCTGCCGCGCCTGCGCTACCTGAGCGACGTCATGCCGGCGAACGTGACGCTGATCCACAGCAACCGGCACAACATCCTCGAGGCGATCTCGACGGCCGACCTGGTGGTCGGTGGCGTGCTGATCCCCGGCGCCAAGGCCCCGAAGCTGATTCGGCGCGAGGACCTGAAGCTCATGAAGAAGGGCTCCGTGATCGTGGACGTCGCCATCGACCAGGGCGGCTGCGTGGAGACGATCAAGGCGACGACGCACCAGGATCCGGTCTACGTGGTGGACGACGTGATCCACTACGGCGTGGCCAACATGCCGGGCGGCGTACCGCGCACCTCGACGCTGGCGCTCACCAATGCGACGCTCCCCTACGCGCTGACGCTGGCGAACAAGGGGTGGAAGCAGGCGTGCAAGGACGACCGCGCGCTGCTGCTGGGCCTGAACGCCATTGACGGCAAGGTGACGTACAAGGGCGTGGCGGAAGCGTTCGGGATGGAGTATGTGTCGCCGGAGAAATTCCTCTAGAGACAGAGAACGACAGAGAACGACAGAGAACGACAGAAACAACAGAGGGTCCGGCGCGGGGCGCCGGGCCCTCTGGTGCATTTCGGGTGCGCGGGGGCGGGCGGCGGGGCGCGGGGAGGAGGCGCGACTTGTCGCCCTCCTACACGGCGCCTAACTTTCTTCGGTCCGCCGCCCTATATAGTTGTCGCCCCCAGCCGGCCGCGCTTGCCGCGGTCGCGCGTGAGCTTCGATGCGCTGGAATCTTCCGTTCCTCAGCTCCGGTTCGCTCTTTCCCGCCAACGCCATCGCCGTTGACCTCGGCACGGCGAACACGCTCGTGTACGTGAAGGGCGAGGGCATCGTCCTCAACGAGCCGTCCGTGGTCGCGATGGATCGCGAGACGAAGAAGATCAAGGGCGTGGGACTTGAGGCGAAGCGCATGCTCGGGCGCACGCCCGAGGGGATCACCGCGGTGCGCCCGATGAAGGACGGCGTGATCGCCGACTTCGACGTCACCGAGAAGATGCTGCGCTACTTCCTCGAGCTGATCATCGAGAAGCACGTCTTCCGCGTGAAGCCACGCGTGATCGTCTGCGTGCCCTCGGGCATCACCGAGGTGGAGAAGCGCGCGGTGCGCGACTCGGCGCTCGGCGCGGGCGCGAAGGAAGTGTTCATGGTCGCCGAGCCGATGGCCGCGGCGATCGGCGTGGGTCTGCCGGTGGAGACGCCGACGGGCAACATGGTGATTGACATCGGCGGCGGCACGACGGAGATCGCGGTCATCGCGTTGAGCGGCATCGTGAGCGACACGTCCATCCGCACCGGCGGTGACGAGATCGACACGAGCATCGTGCAGTTCATGCGCTCGGTCTACAACCTGCTGATCGGCGAGCCGACGGCGGAGATGATCAAGATCCAGGTGGGGTCGGCGGCTCCGATGGGCGAGGAGCGCGAGATGGAAGTGAAGGGGCGCGACCTCGTGTCGGGGATCCCGAAGACGGTGCGCGTCCACAGCGCGGAGATCCGCGACGCGATGCAGCAGCCGATCCAGCAGATCGTGGACGCCGTGCGGCGCGCGCTCGAGATCACGCCGCCGGAACTGGCCAGCGACATTGTGGACCGCGGCATCGTGATGACGGGCGGCGGGGCGCTCATCCGCGGCCTCGACGTGCTGCTCACGCAGGAGACCGGCCTGCCGATCCATGTCGACGAGGACCCGCTGACGTGCGTGGTGCGCGGCACGGGGCGCATCCTCGACGACGAAGAGAAGTACTGGTCGGTCCTCTCGACGTAGCCCACGGTGCCGCGCCCGGCACGCTCCTCCTCGCGGATAGACCAGGCGATGCTCGTCGCCTGCGTGCTGCTGTCCCTGACCGCGCTCGTCCTGCCTCCGGAGCCACGGTCGACGGTGGCCAGTGCGCTGCGCGGGACGGTAGTGGTGCCGCTCGCCGCGCTGCAGGAGCGCGCCGAGGTGTCGCGGCGGGCAGTGCTGGCCTACGATGCGGCCGTGCGGGTCGCCGACAGCGTGCGCCTCGAGGCCTCGCAGGCAGACGTCGTCGCCGCTGAGAACGAGCGGCTGCGGCGCCTGCTCGGGCTGGGCGCGGCGCTCAAGTGGGGCTTCGTGCCGGCCGAGGCGCTGCACGGTCGCGGCCTGGGGGATGACTACACGATGACGCTGACCGTCGGACGCGACGAGGGCGTCGAGCCGTTCAGCGCGGTGGTCGCGCCCGACGGTCTTGTGGGGATGATCGAGCGGGTTGATGCGCGGTCGTCCGTCGCGATCGTCGGGCCGCACCCGGACTTTCGTGTGAGCGCGATGTCGGCGGACGGCTCGTCCTTCGGCATCGTCTACCCGCACCTGGGCTCGGGGGCGACGCGCTTCCTGCTCGAGCTGCGCGGCGTGGCGTTCCGCAGTGCGCTGCGGCCCGGGACGCTGATCGTGAGCGCGGGACTCGGCGGGGTGTATCCCCGTGGCATCCCGGTGGGGACGGTGCTCAGCGAGATCAACACGGCGGAGGGTTGGGCGCGCAGCTACCTGCTGCGTCCCGCCGTGCGCCCGGCCGACGCGACGTCGGTGATGGTGCTGCAGCCGCGGCGGTCGAAGGAGGGCGTCGCGACGGCGTGGCAGACGGCGGTGGACAGCGCGCTGCGGCTCGTGGTGTCGGCGGGCGACTCGCTCGCGCGGCGCCGCGCCGACTCGTTGGCGACAGCGGAGCGCAAGCGCCTCGACTCGCTGCAGGCCCTGCAGCCGCGCCCGGATTCCGCGGTGCCGCCGGAGGGCCGGCCATGAATGCGGCTCGTGGGCTTTGGTTCGCGCTGCTTTTCGTCGCGCTCGTCGTGCTGCACTACACGCTGCGCCCGGTGCTCGATTGGCGCGCGTCGATCGACTTCCTGGCGATCGCGGTGCTGCTGGTGGCGGTGCGCGCGCGCCCGGGCGTGGCGGCGCTGGTCGGGTTCGCCGTGGGGATCACGTCCGATGCGCTGACGCCCGGCGCGTTCGGCGCGGGGGCGCTGGCGTTCAGCCTGATCGCGTTTACCGCGTCGAAGCTGAAGGCGGCGTTCTTCGCCGACAACCTGCTGCTGAACGCCATCTTCGTCTTCCTCGGCAAGTGGCTGGGTGACCTCATCTACCTGGCGGCGGAGCGGCGCCTTGGGGCGAGCGAGTTCCTCGCGCAAGCGCTGCTCTGGTCCCCGATGGCCGCGGCGGTGACGGCTGTCGTGGGGCTCGGTGTCTTCCTGGCCGCGCGGCCCGTGATGGGGGCGCCGCGGGGATGAGCTTTCATCCGAACGACGTCCAGCGGCGCGCGCGGCTCGCCTCCGCGGCGATCTTCCTCGCGACCGTCTTTCTGGCCGGGTCGTTCTTCCGCACGCAGGTGCTCCAGCATTCGCAGTACGCGCTGCAGTCCGAGGAGAATCGCCTGCGCGAGGTGCCGCTCCCGGCGCCGCGTGGCGTGATCTACGACCGCAACGGACTGATCCTCGCGGAAAACCTCCCGGGCTACTCGGTGTCGCTGCTTGCGCCGGGCGTCGATTCACTGCGCGCCGCGCTCCAGCGGTTGTCCGGCACGATTCCGCTCTCGCCCGAGCAGGTCAACCAGGCGGTGCGCCGGTTCCGGCGCGCGCCGAACCGCCCGGCCGTGATCTTCCCCGACGCGTCCTTCGACGTGGTCTCCGTGCTCGAGGAGCATCGGGTCGAGTTCCCCGGGCTGATCATCCAGAGCTCGCCCAAGCGCTACTACCCCGACGGGCCGGCGATGGCGGCGTTCGTCGGCTACACCGGCGAGATCAACGAGGCTGAACTGGCCAGCCCGACGTTCACGGGATACAAGGCCGGCCAGCAGGTGGGCAAGGACGGGTTGGAGCGGCAGTATGAGGCGCTGCTGCGCGGGCGGGAGGGGACGCGCTTCGTCGAGGTGGACGCGCGCGGGCGCGTCGTGCGCGAGGCGGGCGCGCGGCAGGATCTGCGGCCGGAGGCCGCGCCGCCCCTGTACACCAACATCGACCTCGATCTCCAGCGGTTCGTCGTGGAGATCTTCGGCGACTCGCTGGTCGGCGGCGTGGTGGCGATGGAGCCGAAGACCGGCGCCGTGCTTGCCTTGCACTCGGCGCCCACGTTTGACCCGAACCGGTTCATCGGCGGCATCCCCGCCGACTACTGGCGCGCCCTGAACGAAGACGGCCGTCGCCCGCTGTACAACAAGGCGATCAAGGGAACGTACGCCCCCGCGTCAACCTGGAAGCTGGCGACCGCCGTGATGGCTATCGAACAGGGCCTCGTCGCCCTCGACGACCACATGCCGGTGGCGTGCGCGGGCGGATATCAGTACGGCAACCGCCGGTTCAAGTGCTGGGACAAGAAGGGGCACGGCAACGTGACGCTTGCGCAGGCGATCGAAGTGTCCTGCGACGTGTACTTCTATCAGCTCGGGCTCAAGATCGGGCTCTCGCGCCTCGTCGCGGGCGGCATCGAGATGGGGGCGCGGGAGCGCTCGGGAATCGATCTGCCATCGGAGACGCGATCCCTGTTTCCGAGCGCGCCGGCGGTCGAGTACTACAACCGCCGGTTCGGGGCGCGCGGCTGGAGCAACGCCGTGTCGCTGAATCTCGCCATCGGACAGGGCGAGAACTCCCAGACCGTGGTGAACATGGCGCGCTTCTACTCGGCGCTGGCCACGGATGGACGTGCGGCGCAGCCGCGCATCGTCCGCGGCGAGGCCGTGCACGTCCCGATGTTCCGCCTCGAGAGTGAGCAGTTGGATGGCGTGCAGAAGGCGCTGGCCGGCGTGGTGCAGCGCGGCACGGCCGCGGCCTCGCAGCTGCGGGGGGTGATGCTCGCGGGCAAGACCGGCACGGCGCAGAACCCGCACGACCCGAACCGCGACCACGCCTGGTTCGTGGGCTTCGCGCCGGCGGATGACGCCCGCATCGTCGTGGCGGTGATGCTCGAGTTCGGCCTCCACGGCTCGCGGGCCGCGCGCATCGCCTCCAAGATCATCGAGCACTATTTGCGGGTGCGGCCGGAGCAGGCATTGAGCACGGAGGGCGATTGACCCCCGTGCGCCGCCGCCTGGCGGACCCGACGCTGGTCGCCATCGCGCTCGCGCTCTCGCTCTTCGGCATCGCGATGGTGTACAGCGCGGGGCAGACCGATGTGCCGACGGCAGTGGCCAAGGTGTACCGGCAGCAGATCGTGTGGTTCGTCCTCGGCCTGACGGTGGCCTACGCCATCAGCCGGGCTTCGGTGCGCTTCCTCGACTGGGTCACCGTCCCGGCCTACGCCAGCTCGCTCGTGCTCCTCTTCCTGCTCCTGTTCATCGGCGCCGGGGCAGGAACGGCGGCGAGCACCAAGAGTTGGCTGGCCATCGGCGGCGTGCGGCTCGGCCAGCCGTCGGAGCTGGCCAAAATCGCTGTCGTGCTGATGCTCGCGCGGTTGCTCGCGTCGAGGAAGACGGCCCCGAAGTCGCTGATCGACCTTTGGCAGCCGGCGCTGGCCGTCTTCGTGCCGTGGGTCCTGATCATGCGCCAGCCGGATCTGGGCACGGGCATCGTCTTCGTCGGGATCTTCTTCGCGATGCTGTTCTGGGCGGGGGCCTCGTGGCAGTTGCTGGTGCTTGTCGCGAGCCCGGTGGTGAGTCTGGTGCTCGCGTTCAGCACCGGGCTCTGGGGGGCGTGGTTCCTGGTGCTCATCGCGCTGGTGCTGTGGTACAAGCCGTACTTGTTGGAAGGCGTGGTCGTCGTGCTCGCCAATGTCGTGACGGGCGTCGTCGCGCCGATCCTGTGGGACCGGCTGAATCCGTACCAGCAGAAGCGACTGCTCGTCTTCCTCGACCCGTCTACGGATCCGCAGGCGTCGGGCTATCACGTCATCCAGTCGCAGGTCGCCATCGGGTCGGGGGGGTGGCTGGGGAAGGGGTTCACGCAGGGAAGCCAGAAGCGTCTCGCCTTCCTTCCGGCGCAGCACACCGATTTCATCTTCCCCGTGGTCGGGGAGGAGCTGGGCTTTCTTGGCGTGACGATCGCGCTGGCGCTCTTCCTGTTCCTGCTGCTGCGGTCGGTGCGCATCGCGGCGCGTTCCGCGGATCCGTTCCCCAGTCTCGTGGCCTTTGGCTTGGTCTCCGCCTGGTTCGTGCACATCGTCGTCAACATCGGCATGACGCTGAACCTGCTGCCGATCACGGGCATCCCGCTGCCGTTCTTCAGCTATGGCGGGTCGTTCATGTTGATGTGCTGGTTGAGCGTGGGGATGCTGGGGCGCATCTCGAGCGAGGGGAGAGGGCCGGCGGATACGCTGGTCATCTGAGCAGCGCGGAACGGGGAGGGGGTAGGGGCGAGGGGACGAGGGTGGGGTAGCGGAACGTGCGAGGGGGCGCGTCCCTCTTCACCCTCCTCAGCCCTCGTCCCCACGCCTCTACCCCCTCCCCGTTCCGGACGGTCCCGTCCCCTAACTCCTTGCGGTTGAATGTGATCTGCATCACCTTTCGTTCTTATGGCTTGGTTCCGCAAGGAGAAGAAGCCTCGAGAACCGCGTCGTGAGCGGCTGGAGATCCCGCCCGACGTTTGGGAGAAGTGCGAGGCGTGTGGGCATACGGACATCCGCGAGAAGCTCGTTCGGCACTGGCACGTGTGCCCGTCCTGCGACTTCCACCGGCGGATGCGCGCGCACGAGTACGTCGCGTTGCTGCTTGACGCTGGCTCGGTCGAGGAGACCGAGGTCGACCTCAAGTCCGTCGACCCGCTGCTCTTCCCGGACTACCCGGCACGGCTGAAGAAGGCGCTGGGGAGCGCTGGCGACACGGACGCGATCCTGACGGCGACGGGGACGATGGAGAAGATGCCCGTGAACCTCGGGGTCATGGACTTCGCGTTCATGGGCGGCTCGATGGGCTCGGTCGTGGGGGAGAAGATCGCCCGGCTGGCCCAGCGCTCCCTGGAGAAGAAGTTCCCGCTCATCATCGTGTCGGCATCGGGCGGGGCGCGCATGCAGGAAGGGGTCCTGTCGCTGATGCAGATGGCCAAGACCTCGGCCGTGCTCTCGCAGCTCAGCGATCGCCGTATTCCCTATGTCTCGATCCTCACCAATCCAACGACCGGGGGCGTCAGCGCCTCCTTCGCCATGCTTGGCGACGCCATTCTCGCGGAACCGGGTGCCGTGATCGGCTTTGCCGGACCGCGGGTCATTCGGCAGACGCTTGGGCAGGACCTGCCCGAGGGATTCCAGACGGCGGAGTTCCTGCTGGATCGCGGCATGGTGGACGCGGTGGTGCACCGGCACCAACTGAAGGCGACCGTTGGCCGGCTGTTGGCGCATATGAGCCTGAAGCCGGTCGCGTCAGCCTGGGAGACGGCCTAGGGCCGGACGGGTGCGGTGGCCAGGACGCTAAAGACGTACCACGACGCGCTCGATTTCCTCTACGCGCGCACGACCGGCAAATGGAAGCTCGGACTGGAGCGCGTCGAGGCGTTGCTGAGCGCGCTCGGCGATCCGCACGCCTCGTTGCGCGCCCTGCACGTCGCCGGGACGAACGGGAAGGGAAGTGTGTGCGCGACGCTCGACGCGGTGCTGCAGGCGCGCGGCCTGCGCGTCGCGCGCTACACCTCCCCGCACCTCGTGGACTTTCCCGAGCGGTTCCTCGTGAACGACACGCCGGTCGCCAGCGATCGAATCGTCGATTGGGTGACGCGCTGGACGCCCGAGGTCGAGCGCCTCGGCGCGACGTTCTTCGAGGCCACGACCGCGATGGCCTTCCAGTTCTTCGCCGAGGACGGCGTAGACGTCGCGGTGATCGAAACGGGGCTCGGCGGTCGGCTCGATGCGACCAACGTCCTGCGTCCCCTCGTGGCTGGAGTCACAAACATCCAGATCGATCACGTCGAGTATCTGGGGGCGACGCGAGAGGAAATCGCGGTCGAGAAGGCGGGGATCTTCAAGCGCGGCGTGCCGGCTATCGTGGGGGAGCCGGAGGTCGGGATCCGCGCGCTGCTCGTTTCGCACGCCGTGGCGCACGGCGCGTCGCCGGTGCGGTCCGTCTTCGCGGAGTCCTCGATTGAGTCACTGACCGTGTCGGCGACCGGAACGGAGTTCACGCTCCGCCGGGACAACACGGTGCGCCGGGTCCGCACGCCGCTCGTGGGGCGCCATCAGGCGCACAACGCCGCGGTGGCGCTGACGATGCTCGAGGAACTCCCGGACGACCTTCGCCCCGACGCCGCGACGGTAGATGAAGGACTTTCGCGCGTCGCGCTCCCAGGACGGTTCCACAAGGTCGGCAAGCACGTCTTCGACGTGGCGCACAACCCAGACGGCTCACGCGTGCTGGCCCGGACGCTGGACGAGACACGCCTGCCGCGGCCGGTGGTGGCGCTGTTCAGCGTGCTCAGCGACAAGGACTGGGCCGCGATGATGGCCGCGCTGGCGCCCCACGTGGACCGGTTCATTCTGACGAACACGCCGACGTCCCCACCGAGCCGCACGTGGGACATCACGGCGGTCATGGCACACGCGCGCGCGAACGGCTGGACGGCCGAGGTCGTGCGCGACTTCGACCGGGCACTGGCCCGGGCGACGGAGGAAGGCGAGACGGTGCTCGTGACGGGGAGTTTTCACACCGTCGGCGATGCGATGGTCCGCCTCGGCGTGCTGCCCGCGCCGTAGACGCCGCGGGCGCATTTTCCTCCGATTCGTGGTTGCCGGGCCGTGCCACGTCCGGGTAATTTATATGGATGGCATCGAAGGGCCCGCTTCCCGGCTTCCGCGACTTCTATCCTGAGGATCTCGCGCGCCGCACGATGATCTTCCGTGCGTGGCGCGCGGTGGCGCGCCAGTACTCGTTCGTGGAGTACGACGGGCCGCCGCTGGAGCCCCTGGAGCTGTACACCGCGAAGAGCGGGGACGAGATCGTCGGGCAGCTCTACAGCTTCGAGGACAAAGGCGGCCGCGCCGTCTCCCTGCGCCCGGAGATGACGCCGACGTTCGCCCGCATGGTGGCCGCGCGCGCGAACGCACTGCCCAAGCCCGTCCGGTGGTTCTCGATTCCGCAGCTCTTCCGCTACGAGCGCGCCCAGCGAGGGCGCCTGCGCGAGCACTTCCAGCTGAACGTGGACATCGTCGGCGAACCCAGCGCCCTTGCCGACGCGGAGCTGCTGGGCGTGGCCATCGACATCATGCGGGAACTCGGACTCGGGCCGCAGGACGTGCGTGCGCGGGTGAGCGACCGCCGCCTGCTGAACGCCGTTCTCGACGCCATCGGCGTGACCGACGGACAGCGGGGCGTGGTCTACGGCGTGCTCGACAAGGTCGAGCGCCAGCCGCACGAGGTGTCGCGCGAGAAGCTCGAGGCCGCGGGGTTGGTGCCGCGCCAGGTGGAGCAGGTGATGGCGCTCGCGGACGTCTCATCGCTGGCCGATCTGGAGCGCGATTTCGGACACGTGGAGGGGGCGCGCGCGGCGATCGCGCAGTTCGGGACGTACCTGGACCACCTGCATTCGCTCGGTCTCGATGCCTGGGTGGACGTGGATCTCTCGATCGTTCGTGGGCTGGCGTACTACACCGGCACCGTGTTTGAGCTCTTCGATGCGCGCGGGGAGCTGCGCGCGATCTGCGGCGGCGGGCGCTACGACAACCTGCTCGGCCAACTGGGCGGCGTGGACCTTCCCGCGCTCGGGTTCGGAATGGGCGACGTCGTGCTCGGCGAACTGCTGAAGGCCCGTGGGCTGTTCGACGACGCGGCCGGCGATGGACCGGACTTCTGGGTGGTCAGCACGGAGCAGTCGCCGCCTTCGGCCGTGCTGCGAGCGGCGGCGACGCTGCGTCGCCTGGGCTACGCGGCCGAGTACGTGCTGAACGAAGAGAAGCTGCGCACGCAGAAGTCCTCGGCGCAGATCAAGGCCGCGGAGCGCGCCGGCGCGGCGTGGCTGATGGTGGTGCGCGACGAGATGCGCGCCGAAGTCCGCCCGCTGGCGCGCACGCCCGGCGAGGCGGCCCGCGACGGCACGGAGATCTCCCTGCAGGATCTGATGGACCCCGAGCGCGGATTCGCCGCGCTCGCCGAGGCGGGGGTGCCCGCCCCGCGTGAAGACTGACTCCACGACCGATGGCTGACGACAAGAAGCTGACGACCCGCGCCGAGGACTTCAGCGCGTGGTACAACGAACTGGTGCTGCGCTCGGAACTGGCCGACTACTCGCCGGTGAAGGGCTCGATGGTCATTCGCCCCAACGGCTATGGCATCTGGGAGCGCATGCAGCGCGCCCTGGACGACATGTTCAAGGCGACGGGACACCAGAACGCCTACTTCCCGCTCTTCATCCCGGAGAGCTTCCTGCACAAGGAAGCGGAGCACGTGGAGGGATTCGCGCCCGAGTGCGCCGTGGTGACCCACGGCGGGGGCAAGAAGCTCGAGGAGCCGCTGGTGGTGCGGCCGACCTCTGAGACGATCATCTACCACATGTACGCGAAGTGGGTGCAGAGCTATCGCGATCTGCCCATCCTCATCAATCAGTGGGCCAACGTGGTGCGCTGGGAGATGCGCACGCGTCTCTTCCTGCGCACGCTCGAGTTTCTCTGGCAGGAAGGGCACACGGCGCACGCGACGCACGACGAGGCCGAAGAGGAGACGCTCAAGATCCTGGGCGTGTACCGCACCTTCGCCGAGCAGTGGATGGCCATGCCGGTGATCACCGGGCTGAAGACGAACAGCGAGAAGTTCGCGGGCGCCCTGCGCACGTACTGCATCGAGGCCATGATGCAGGACAACAAGGCGCTGCAGGCGGGGACGTCGCACAACCTGGGGCAGAACTTCGCCAAGGCGTTTGAGCTGCAGTTCCAGGACGAGAACGGGCAGATGGCGCACGCGTGGAACACCTCGTGGGGGGTGAGCACGCGCCTGATCGGCGGCCTGGTGATGACGCACGGTGATGACATCGGCCTGCGGGTGCCGCCACGGCTGGCGCCGATCGAGATCGTGATCGTGCCGATCTGGAAGAACGACGACGAGAAGGCGCGGCTCACCGAGGCGGCGCTGCGGGTGAAAGCGGAACTGGTGGAGTGGACCGGGCGCGGGGCGACGGATCGCCTGCGCGTGCACGTGGACCTGCGCGATGGCATGCGCTCGGGCGCCAAGTACTACGAGTGGGAGCTGCGCGGCGTCCCGCTGCGCTTCGAACTGGGCCCCAAGGACCTGGAGAAGCAGGCGGTCTTCGCGGCGCGACGCGACACGCGGGCCAAGCAGAGCCTCCCGATGGACGGCCTGCCTGCGGCCGCCGCCGCGCTGCTCGAGACGATCCAGCAGGACATGTTCCGCGCGGCGGTGGAGCGCCGCGAGGCGAACAGCGTGCGCGGCATCCCTTCCTACGACGCGTTCAAGGCCTTGATGGATGGCGCGGGCGGGTTCGTATACGCCGGCTGGTGCGGGAGCGACGCGTGCGAAGCGAAGGTGAAGGAGGAGACGAAGGCCACCATCCGGTGCATTCCGGACGCGGAGTTCCGCAGCGCGGAGGCGCCGGCCACGTGCCTTCGTTGCGGCGCGCCGTCGCAGGCCGAGGCCGTGTGGGCGAAAGCGTACTAGGGCGACCGTACCAGCATCGGGACGGCGCCCTGTGGTGCGACGGGGTGCCGCTCGAGGCGATCGCGACCGCGGTGGGCACGCCGGCCTACGTCTACAGCGCGAACGCCCTGCGTGAGCGCTTCCGCGCGCTCGACGGCGCGCTCGCCGGCATCCCGCATCGGATCCATTACTCGCTGAAGGCCAACAGCAGCCGCGGCCTGCTGCAGGTGCTGCGCGCCGAAGGGTGCCGCGCCGACGTCGTGTCGGGTGGCGAGCTGATGCGCGCCCTGCGGGCCGGCTTTCCGTCGGAGCACATCATCTTCGGCGGGGTCGGGAAGCGAGCTGACGAGATTCGCGCTGCGCTCGAGGCCGACATCCTTCTGCTCAACGTGGAGTCGGCGGCGGAACTGGACGTCATTGAGAGCGAGGCGCGAGCCCTGGGCAGGCGGGCGCGCGTCGGGATTCGCGTGAATCCCGAGGTGCATGTCGCCAACGCCCACGAGTTCATCGCCACGGGATCGCGCGGACACAAGTTCGGCATTCCGTGGGGGGATGTGCCCGGTGTGGCGGATCGGGTGCTCGCGTCGCCCCATCTCGAGCTCGTGGGGCTCGACATGCACGTGGGCTCGCAGCTGCTGTCCCTGGCGCCGTACACCGACGGCGTGCGGCGGCTGAGCGACCTCGCGCGGGCGTTGCAGGGGCGCGGCGCGCCGCTGCGTTTCTTCGACGCGGGCGGGGGGCTCCCCGCGCGTTACGACGACGAGGCGGCGCCCGACTTGACCCTCTTCGCCGAGACGATCGTCCCCGCCGTGCGCTCGCTCGGGCTCGAGCTCATCGTCGAGCCCGGGCGCTTCGTGGTGGCGGAGTCCGGCATCCTGCTGACGCGCGTTCTGTATCGGAAGCCGAGCGGCGGGACCGATTTCGTCATCTGTGATGCCGGGATGTCGGACCTGCTGCGGCCGTCGCACTACGACGCGTACCACGCCATCGACGCGGTGCGGCCGCGCGGGGCGAGGGCCACGGTGGATGTGGTCGGACCGATCTGCGAGACAGGAGACTTCCTCGCGCGCGATCGGGAGATGGACGACGCCCGGCCTGGTGACCTGCTGGCGGTACACACGACCGGGGCGTACGGTTACGTGATGGCGCTGACCTACAACACGCGCCCGCGGGCTCCGGAGGTGCTGGTGGACGGAACGCGGTGGGGCGTGATCACCCGCCGTGAATCGCTGGATGACCTGGTCCGGCTCGAGGCCGAGACCGTGGAATGGAGGGAGGGGTGATGCGCATCGGACTGATCAGCGACACCCACGATCGCGTGCCGGCGGTGGCTGCGCTCCTGAGGGAGTTCCAGGTGCGCGGCGTCGAGATGATCCTGCACGCTGGGGATTTCTGCTCGCCCTTCTCGCTACTGCCGTTCCAGCAGGACGCGGCACCGATGGTGGGCGTCTTCGGCCGCAACGACGGGGATCGCGAGGGGCTCCGCCAGAACGCCGCTCAGTGCCTCGCGTGCGAGCTGTTCGAAGCACCCCACTCGACCCAGATCGGCGAACACAAGATCCTGCTCACGCACGACCTCGCCGACGTGACGGAGCGGTCCATGCTCGCGCATACCCTGGTCGTGCACAGCAATGCGCATCGCCAGGAGATGAAGATGCGGGGGGAGACCCTGATCGTGAGCCCCGGCGAGGCGTGCGGGTGGGTCTATGGGGCGCCGTGCGCGGCGATCCTCGATCTCGACTCCAAACACGTGGAGTTTGTCAAGCTTGATGGGGCGGAGTGGAAGCGTTAGAGGGTGGACGGTAGACGGTGGACGGTGGACGGTAGACGACGGATGGCAGATGGCAGATGGCTGATGGCAGATGGCGGATCTCAACGGGCCTTTCGTGTCGCGCATACTGATTCTTGATTGCGGGTCGCAGTTCACACAGTTGATCGCGCGGCGCGTGCGCGAGGCGCACGTGTACTGCGAGATCCATCCGCCCACGCGCTCACTGGAGTGGATTCGCGCGTGGAATCCCTCGGGCATCATCCTGTCTGGCGGGCCGAGTTCAGTCACGGACGATGGGGCGCCCGCCTTCGAGAAGGGCATCCTCGAGTTGGCGCCGATTCTCGGCGTCTGCTACGGCATGCAGTGGATCGCGCACGCCGAGGGTGGGGCGGTGGTGGCGGGCGGCGGGCGCGAGTACGGACGCGCCGACGTGCAGGTGGTTGAGCCCGCTGGGCTGTTCGCGGGGTTCGACGCGGGCGAGAAGACCATCGTGTGGATGAGTCACGGCGACCACGTGGAGGCGCCGCCGCCAGGGTACATCGTCACGGCACGCTCGGACCGGGTGATCGCTGGCTTCCGGCACCAGTCGAAGCCGATTCACGCTATCCAGTTCCATTCCGAGGTCGCGCACACGGTGCGCGGCCCGGAGATCATCCAGAACTTCCTGTTCGGCGTCTGCGGCTGCGCGCCAGACTGGACGCCGGGTCACTTCATCGACATCGAGGTGGCGAAGATCCGAGCGCTCGTTGGCGACCGCCATGTGATCTGCGGGCTGTCGGGCGGCGTGGACTCGTCAGTGGCGGCGGCGCTGGTGCACAAGGCGATCGGCGATCAACTGACGTGCATCTTCGTGGACACGGGGCTCCTGCGTCTCCACGAACGTGAGCAGGTGGAGCGCACGATGGGGCGGCATCTGGGGATCAAGCTCGTGACCGTGCGCGCCGAGGACCGTTTCCTTGGGGCGCTCGCTGGCGTGCGAGATCCTGAAACGAAGCGCAAGATCATCGGCCATACGTTCATCGACGTGTTCGAGGAAGCGGCCGCCCGCGAAGGCCAAGGGGCGGAGTTCCTCGTGCAGGGGACGTTGTATCCCGACGTGATCGAGTCGGTGAGCGCGAAGGGCGGCCCAAGCGCGACCATCAAGACGCACCACAACGTAGGCGGGCTGAAGCCGGACATGGCCTTCACGCTCATCGAACCGCTGCGCGAGTTGTTCAAGGATGAGGTGCGCAACGTCGGACGCGAACTCGGCTTGCCCGAGGAGATGGTCGGCCGGCATCCGTTCCCGGGACCCGGGCTCGCGATCCGCGTGCTGGGCGAGGTGGACTACGAGAGCGTGGAGACGCTGCGGCAGGCGGACGCCATCTACCTCGAGGAGATTCGCGCGGCCGGATTGTACGACGCCATCTGGCAGGCATTCGCGGTCTTTCTCCCCGTGCGCTCGGTGGGCGTGATGGGCGACGGCCGGACCTACGAGAATGTCGTCGCGCTGCGCGCGGTGACGAGCACGGACGGCATGACCGCCGACTGGTTCGCGTTTCCGCAGGATGTGCTCGGCCGCATCTCGAACCGCATCATCAACGAGGTGCGCGGCGTCAACCGGGTGGTGTACGACATCAGCTCCAAGCCGCCGGCGACGATCGAGTGGGAGTAGCGCACCGGCGCTCCTTTTCCTGGCCCACGCGCGCCGAACTGCGCGAGATGCTCGGCATCGCCGCCCCGGTGGTGGTGGTGCAGGTCGGGCTGCAGGCGATGGGGTTCGTGGATACGCTGATGGTCGGGCGCTTGTCCGCCGACGCGCTGGGCGGCGTTGCGCTGGGCAACTTCTACTTCTACAACATCGCGATCCTCGGCATGGGGACGTTGATGGCGCTCGACCCGGTGGTCTCCCAGGCCATCGGCGCCGGCGACCAGCCGGCGGCGCGGCGCGGTATCCAGCGTGGCGTGCTGCTCGCTGTCGTGATCAGCGTGCTGGTGGCGCTGGCGTTCACCGCGAGCGGACCGGCCCTCCTGCTGCTCCGACAGCCCAGTGAGGTCGTGCCGCTTGCCCGACAGTACGTGGAGATCAGCGCCGCGGGCTTGCTGCCGTTCTTCGTCTTCGTTGTGCTGCGGCAATCGATGCAGGCGATGCTCAGCGTCCGGCCGGTCCTCGTGGCGGTGGTGGTCGCGAACGTCGTGAATGTGGCCGCCAACTGGGTGCTGATCTTCGGCAACCTCGGCGCGCCCGCCCTGGGCGTGGCCGGATCGGCGTGGTCCACGGTGCTCGCGCGCTGGGTGATGCTCGTCACGCTGCTGGGCGTCGGGTGGGGGCCGCTGCGCCCGCACCTGACCGGATCTTGGCGCATGGCGTTCGAGTGGGGGCCGCTGTGGCGCACGGTTCAACTCGGCGCTCCCATCGGATTCCAGTGGTTCTTTGAAGCCGGCGCATTCGCCGTCGCCACGTTGATGTTCGGCTGGCTGGGGACGGTGCCACTCGCCGCCCACGAGGTGGCGCTCAGTCTTGCGTCCCTCACGTTCATGGTGCCGGTGGGCTTCTCGGTGGCGGCGGCGGCGCTGGTTGGGCAGGCGGTCGGCCGAGCCGACCTGCCCTCGGCACGGCGGCATGCGGCGGGTGCGTGGGTGCTGGGCGTGGGCTTCATGGCAACCAGCGGCCTGCTCATGCTCTCGTTCCCCGGCGCGATCGCTGGGTGGTTCACGGCAGACGCAGCGGTGAGCCAGATGGCGACCAGCCTGATCGTGATCGCCGGCGTCTTTCAGGTCTTCGACGGCACGCAGGCGGTCGCGAGTGGGCTCGCCCGCGGCACGGGCGACACGAAAGTGCCGATGCTCCTCCATCTCCTGGGTTTTTGGGGGATTGGCGTGCCGCTCTCCGGCTGGCTCGGTTTCCGCACGAGCTTGGGAGGGGCCGGGATCTGGTGGGGGCTGACCTCGGGGCTGATCGTCGCGGCGCTCTTGCAGGCGTGGCGTGTGCAGCGGCGGCTACGCGGCGACATCTCCCGCGTTCGCGTCGAAGACGGCGGGGCGGGGCATTAGCGAAAAGACGGGCGGCGCGCCGACGCGCGCCGCCCGAAGCTCGTCTCGATCGAACGCCGCGCGCACCGCGGCGACGGTGTCCGCTAGATCCCCTTCTCCTCGAGGAGCTTCATGAACTCCGCGGGCTGGGTCAGCTTGAGGAGGCGGTCGGGGAGATCGGGTTCCTTCGAGAACTGGGCGATCTTGCCGAGCACGGGGAGATACTGGTTGGAAACCTCGAGCGGCGGCGCGACGATCAGGAAGAAGAAGTGGACCGGCTGACCGTCCATCGCTTTGAAGTCGATGCCGTCCCGCTTCCTGCCGAACGCCACCCGCAGCTTGCTGACCACCAGCGAGCGGCAGTGCGGAATGGCGATGCCGCGGCCGATGCCCGTGGAGCCGAGATTCTCGCGGCGCTTGAGCATCTTGAACAGCATCTGCTCGTTCTTGTCGTCGAGGCCGAGCAGGCCGATCAGTTCCTTGAGGATGTCGTCCTTGGTGGTGCCGACGAGATCGAGCTTGACGGCATCTTCGGCAAAAAATTCGCGCAGTTCCATTCGAGACCCCGGAGGCACAGGCATGTCGTTACTACGGCGAAGGTAACTCGCGGCGCGAATGAAGTCAAATCGTTTTGTTGCACGGACTTGGCCTTCCAATTAAGTTGATTGGGATGCCCCGTTTTCCCTTTCAGGTTTCCTCGGACGTTCCTGTCTTCCTGGCGCCGATGGCGGGGGTGTCGGAGTCCCCATTCCGACGCCTGTGCCGCCGCTTTGGCGCGGATGTGGTCGTGACGGAGTTCCTTTCGGCAGAGGGCATTCGCCGGGAGAACGAGGCGACCCTGGGCAAGCTCAAGTTCTCGGCGGACGAGCGGCCAATTGGGGTGCAGATCTTCGGCGCCGAGCCCCCGGCCATGGGGGACGCCGCGCGGCTCGTGACCGAGTTGTTCGAGCCCGACTACATCGACATCAATTTCGGCTGTCCGGTGAAGAAGGTGGTTCGCCGCAACGGGGGGTCGGGGTGTCTCCGCGACCTTGATCTGGTTCAGTCCGTGATCCGCGCGGTAGCCGCGGCGACACATCTGCCGGTGACGGTCAAGATTCGGAGCGGGTGGAGCGAAGAGCTGCGCGATCCGGTGGGCATCGCGTTGCGTTGCCAGGATGCCGGGGCCCGTATGCTTGCCCTTCACGCGCGAACGCGCACGCAGATGTACACCGGGTCGGCCAACTGGGATGAGATCGCGCGCGTCACGGAGGCGCTCGACATTCCGGTCATCGGCAACGGCGACATCAAGCACTCGGCCGACGCGCTGCGCCTGTGGCAGCACACCGGATGTGCCGGGGTGATGATCGGCCGTGGGGCGTTCGGCCAGCCGTGGATCTTCCGGGAGGCGCGGGCGCTCATTGACGGCACGCCCGTTCCCGAAGCGCCGGACGTCCACGGTCGTTTCGCCGCCGCGCTCGATCACGCGCGCATGGTGCAGGAGTACGAGCGGGACCCCGAAGGGGCGGCCATCGAGTTTCGCAAACACCTCGGCTGGTATGTTCGCGGACTCCCCGGCTCGGCGGCCCTGCGCAAGAAGCTCCACGCCGTGGCGTCGTTCGGCGAAGTCGAGGGGATCTTCCACGAGTACCTCGCGCATGAGTGGGAGCGGCACGAGGGCGCGGCGACGGCGACGGTGGAGCCGGCGGCATGATTCGCGATCGCGCGCGAGCCTTGCTTGCCGACGTGGCCGCCGGGCGCCGCACGGTGGAGGACGCGCTGGCGCAGCTCGATGCCGCGCCGGTGGAGGACCTGAAGTTCGCGCAGATCGACCACCACCGCGCGTTGCGGCAGGGCTACCCGGAAGTGGTGTTCGGCGAGGGCAAGACGCCGGAGCAGGCGTTGCAGATCTGCGCGCGGCTGGCCGCGCATGGCGACGGTTTCCTGGTGACGCGTGCGGACGCGCCGATGCGTGACGCGCTGGCTGTCGCGTTCCCAGCGGCGGAGGTGGATGCGCTGGGGTGCACCGTACTCATGCGGCGCGACGGGGCCGCAGCGCCGGCAGAGACCGGCGCGCTCGTCGTGACGGCGGGGACAGGCGATCTCCCGGTTGCGCAGGAGTGCCTCGTGACGCTGCGGGCCTTTGGGCACGCGGCGGGGCGCGTGGCTGACGTCGGCGTGGCCGGCATTCATCGCGTGCTCGCTCAACAGGAGATCCTGCGCTCTGCGCGCGTCATCGTCGTGGTCGCTGGGATGGACGGCGCGCTGCCGTCGGTGATCGGTGGCATGGTGCGCGTGCCGGTCATCGCTGTGCCAACAAGCATCGGCTACGGGGCGAGCTTTCAGGGATTGGCGGCGCTGCTCACCATGCTCAACTCGTGCGCAGCCGGCGTTGTCGTCTGCAACATCGACAACGGCTTCGGCGCCGCGGTGGCCGCGGCGCGCATCCTCTCCCCGAGCGTGTAGGCCGTGGACGGCGCGCTCGCGCTCGTCGTGGTCGGGAGCGCCGCGGGAGTGGCGGCGGGGTTCTGGCTCGGTGCGCGCCGGCGCGGCGCGGTGGAGGCGGAGCGCGTGGAGTCATCGCCCACGCCGACGCGGGCGCCGATTGACGCGCTGCAGGTCCTGCGCGGCGCCGACGCCGCGATGTTCGCCGAACGCGACGCGCAGGAACTGGCCGACGAGTTGCGCCCTTATCTGGTGGACGTCGCGCGACAGCACGGGGCGAGCGAGGTCACCCTGTGGCGGCGTGCGGGCGGCGAAACGGAGACGCTGGAGATCGTCGCGAGTTCGGCCGCGGGTGAACTGCCGCGCGCGACGGCGTGGGGCACCGCCCCGGAGCGGGCGCTGGTCACGTGGTCGGCGGCCGAGCAGATGGTCGGATTCGAACGGCGGGATGGCGAGCCGCGGATCGCCATCTGTCCGGTGCGGTTCGCGTCGGGCGAGCCGGCGGGCGCCATCGTGCTGGCCACCAGCGAGCGCTTCCTCACGGCGCGCGACGCGCTGCGCGACTGGATGCCGCGCCACGCGGCGCAGGTGGGACGCCTTGCCAGCCTGTTCGCGGCCCGCAACGAGGTGGCGCGGCAGAGCCAGTTCACCCGCGCGTTGCTGCGCATCGCGCGGGACCTGCAGCGCGCGCATGAGCCCGAAGCGCTGGAAAGCGCGCTCTGCGACTACGCCGTCGAAGTCACCGGCGCGGAGTACGCGATGCTGCTGCGGTGGAACGCGGAGTCCCGGAGCGGCCTGGTGTCCGCCTCGAGCAAGCAGGCGCCCGACAGCCTGCGCGAAGGGCGCGTGACCGCGACGTCGGTGGCCGGCGTGTCGTGCTCGGAGGGGACGGCGTCGTTCTGGGAAGACGCACGGTTCCTCTCCGACCGCGGCGGCGTGCTGCGCGACGACGATGCCGGCGTCGTGGCAGGCTCGCTGGCGGTTCTGCCGATGATGCGGGGGAGCGATGCGATCGGCGCGATCATCGTCGGCGCGTCGGTCCCGGGCGTGTTGCGCGCGCTCGAGATCCGCAATGGGAGCGTGCTTAGCGCGCTCGCCGTCAACGCGCTGGAAACGGCGTGGGAGTTGGCCGACGCCAGCCGCCGCTCGCGCACTGACGCGTTGACGGGACTGTGGAACCGCCGCCACTTCGACGAGCAGCTCGAACGCGTGCTCGCCGAGACGGACCGCTTCGGCGGCTCGTGCGCGCTCGTGATCTGCGACATCGACTTCTTCAAGCGAGTGAACGATACGCACGGCCATGACGCCGGGGATGTCGTGCTGCAGCAGGTCTCCCGTGTGCTTCACGAGGGAGTGCGCTCGGTGGACGTCTGCGCGCGGCTGGGCGGGGAAGAACTGGCGCTCATCCTGCCGCAGACCTCACTCGAGGGAGCCGCGGAGTTGGCGGAGCGACTGCGTCAGGGAATCCAGGCGCTGGAGGTCCCGCAGGCGGGGCGCACGCTGCAGGTGACCGTGAGCATGGGCGTGGCGACGTACCACGCGGGGAGCGCGGGACGCGCCACGCTGTTCAAGCGCGCGGACGAGCGGTTGTACGCGGCGAAGCATGCGGGGCGGAATCAAGTTGTCGCTGGTGACTAAGGGGTTGGACCGAGGCCGGCGATTGAGGACTTGGACCGAGGATTGCGATTGAGGATTGCGAATGCGGATGGAGATTGGCGATCGACCATCAGGTTCCTAAGTCGTTATCCTGCATCGTGATCCTCGGTCCATGTCACCATTGTATGAAAGCCTGCTATATTTAGGTCTGTAGTCGGGGGCGACCTGGTTTCGATTGTGTAGGTGGCTCCGTGGCTGCGTGCCGAGGTCCTCGGGTTCCTCGTTAATCCGCCTGGGAAACGTTAACTGCGAACAACAACTTCGCTCTTGCTGCGTAACGCTTAGGCGTTACCCCAGCAGTGCCTGGTGGGAAGCCCTCCCGGGGCGGCTCGTCAGGTATCGCAAATCCGGGATAGCGCGGCCGTACGTCCTCGACGGCGGCGCGAAACTCTAGAGGGCTCATCCGTCGGTCGGGCGCTCACCACCCAGCCGCCGGAAACATCAATCGGTGAGCTACGCACGTAGACGCTGTGGATGATCCTGTGCAAGACGGGAGTTCGACTCTCCCCGCCTCCATGCCGCAAAACGGGTCGCGCGATGCGCGGCCCGTTTTGCGTTGGGGAGATTGACGGCAGACGGTGGACGGTAGACGGTAGACGGTGGAGTCCTCGGTGTGCAGGCGACGCCTGCTGGGCCAACGCGCGACCGTGGCCGCAACCGATCACCCCGTTGCTCGGCCGCTGTCACGCGGCCATCTTCTTCGCGTCTCTCTCACGCCGATTCATGAACCGCAAAGAGCTCAAAGACGAAGTGTTCCTTCGCATGGCCAACGAGTTGAGCCGGCTGGGGACCTGCTGCCGGCTGAAGGTCGGTGCGGTGCTCCTGCGCCCCGACGGCGGGATCGCGTCGGCGGGATTCAACGGGGCGTTGCCAGGGATGTCGCACTGCACGCCGGAGACCTGCAAGCCGGGCCAGCGCTGCCTGCACACGTCGCACGCCGAGGAGAACGCGCTGGGGTTCTGCGACGGTCATGTGGCCGCGGCGTACGTGACGCACGAGCCCTGCTTGGCGTGTACGCGCGCCCTGGTGCGTCGCGGCGTGCGCCGAGTGGTGTTCCAGCATCCGTACACGAGCATCGCCGAGCAAGAGCGCGAGGAGCGGAACGCGATTCTGGCGCACTTCGGAGTGGATTGGGTACAGCTCGACCTGAACTGAGCCGGGCGGGGGACCGCGTCGTACGCCGCTACCGCGGCCGGCGAATGTCGCCGTAGTACCGGTCGATCTTCCGCACGTAGTCGAGCGTCTCGCGGTAGCGCCAGCGGGGCACGGTGGGCGCCACCTCCTCGATGTGCGCCCATTCCTCGGCGGCGCCCACACGATCCAGGGCTGAACGCCGAGCACGACGAATGGTCCCTTCGCCGGCGTTATAGCTGCCGAACATGAAGGCCGGCCGCTCGCGTTCGCTGATGGACTCGCTCCAGAGCTTCCAGAGATAGCGATCGTGCATGATCCCCGCGGCGATGTTCCACTCGGGGTCGTTGATGGCGCCAAACTCCGGGCGCCGGGACGTGATGCCCTGATAGGTGGCGGGCATCAGTTGCATGATGCCGCGGGCGCCGACGTAGCTGGTCGCGTCAGGGTCGAGGCCGCTCTCCGCCATGCCCTGCGCCTTGAAAAGCCGCCAATCGAAGCCGGGGCCGAAGTAGCGCTTGGTGTACCGCCGGAAGATCTCGTCGTACCGACTGGCGTTGCGGTCAGCGAGCCGCTTGGCGGCGCCACGAAGCGGCGCCGCCTGGGCGGGGGCACTCTGAGCCGGTGCGGTCGTCGGCCCCGCCACGCCCATTGCGACGACGAGCGCCGCGAGGCACGGGGTGCGCCAGCCGGGCATCAGTTCAGCGCGCTGCCGATGATCATGGCGATCGAGATGAAGATCGCCGCCACGAAGATCGCCACCGCGACGTTGCCCTTGCCGAGCTCCGCCGGGAAGTTGACCTCCGGCGTGAGCCGGTCGATGGCGCGGTAGCTCAGGAACATCAGCACGACGCCGGCGATGGCGTACAGCAGGTTGAGCGCGATGATCTCGTACTGCACCAGGCCTCCCGCGTGTGGGTGGCGCGGCGCCCGCCGCTCGCGTTGTTCGGAGGCGGGCGCCGCGGTCGAGACTACCCTTCGAGCGCCGCGTCGAGCGTCATGGGCACCGCGGCCAGCGCCCGCGACACGATGCAGCCCGTCTTGGTCGCTTCCGCGAACTCCACGAACTTCTCGTTCGACAGCCCCGGGACCACGCCGCGTGTGGTAAGCGCGATGTTGGTGACGGCAAAGCCGGCCTCGGTCTTGTTGGCGCTCACCACGGCGGTCGTCTTCACGCTGGTCGCCGGGTGGCCCGCCTGCGCGAGCGAGTTCGCCAGCGCCATGGAGAAGCAACCCGCGTGCGCCGCGCCGAGCAGTTCCTCGGGGTTGGTATCCTTGCTGCCCTCAAAGCGGCTGATGAACGAGAACGGGCCACTGAACGCGCCGCTGCCGACCGCCATCGTGCCCTTGCCCGACTTGAGGTCGCCAAACCACTGTGCTTCCGCCTTGCGATCCATTTAAGAAGGTCTCCAAACCGTGTGGTGGATGGTGCTTCGGAAAGCTACGTTAAAGGAGGCATTCTCGGGGAGGTCTCCGGCCGGGCCGGAGGCTTCTTGCGCCCATAGCGGAGGTTCTGCATGCGCCAGGCTAGTGCCGCCCTGACAGTGCGCCTCGCCACTGAGGCGGACCTTGACGACATAAGGCAGCTCAACCACCAGACCTTCGCGGGAGAGATTCCGCAGCACGCCCCACGTCCGGATGGCAGGCTCGTTGACCGGTTCGAGGGCGTCTCGACGTTCATCGTGGTGCGAGACGGCGACCGACTGGTCGGCATGTGCGCTCTGCGCACGGAGCGTCCGTTCTCCTTGGACGCGAAGTTGCCGGACCTCGACCGGCACCTGCCGCCGGGCCGCACGCCCTGCGAGATCCGACTGCTCGCCGTGGAGCCGGAATACCGGCATGGGGTCGTCCTGCGCGCCCTCCTGACGCGGTTGGTGGAGGAGGCGGTGACGCGCGGGTTCGATACCGGTGTTATCTCGGCGACGACGCGCCAACTCAAGCTGTACACGCACATGGGGTTCGTCCCCTTTGGCCCACTCGTCGGGACGGAGGAGGCGGCGTACCAGCCCATGTACGTGACCAAGGAATCCGCGGTGGCGCACGCCGGGTCGTTCCTCGGCCTCACCAGCGAGCGTCGCGCGGAGCCGGCCTCGTTTCTCACGGGGCCGGTGCCACTCTCGCCGGAGGTCCGTGCGCGCGTCGTGTCACCGCTGCGATCGCATCGGTCGCCGTCGTTCGCCGAGGACTTGGCGCAGATTCGCCGGTCGCTGGCCGCGCTGATCGACGCGCGGCACGTGGCGATCTTCGCGGGATCGGGCACGCTCGCCAACGACGCGATCGCGGCCCAGATCGCCCGGGACGGCGCGCCAGCGGTGGTTTGCTCAAACGGGGAACTCGGCGAGCGCCTGCTCGACCACGCGCGGCGGCACGGCATCGATCACGAGGCGGTGCGCGTGCCGTGGGGATCGCCGCTGCCCATGGACCGCGTGGTGAAGGCCGCGCGCCGGGTGCGCGCTGGGTGGATCTGGATGGTCCACCATGAGACGAGCACCGGGATGCTGAACAGCGTGAACGCGTTGCGCGACGCGGGACAGGCAGTGGGCGCGCGGCTCGCGCTCGACGCCGCGTCGAGCGTCGGGACGGTGCCGATGAGTCTGCGTGGCGTGGCGCTTGCCTCGGCCGTGAGCGGAAAGGCCCTCGGCGCTGTCGCGGGACTCTCGCTGGTCTGCTGCGACGAACCCCCGATGCCAGGCGACGACTCGCTGCCGCGGTATCTCGATCTGGCGCGGTATCTGGACGGCGACGGCGTGCCGTACACACAGTCGTCGTTGCTCGTAGGCGCGCTGGCGACCGCCGTCTCCTCGACGGACTGGCCTGCGCGCTACGCCGCCATCGCGCGTGCCGATCGCGTTCTGCGTGAACGGATGGAAGCCGGTGGCCACCTGCCGCTCGTGCGCGGTCCGGACGCTTCGCCTGCCGTGGCAACGTGGCAGGCGGGTTCGGCGCGCGACACCTCAGAACTGGCCGCGCGCCTGCTGAACGCCGGCTTCGCGCTCAGCTGGGAGAGCGGCTACCTGCGCGCGCGGCAGTGGATGCAAACGGCCTTCATGGGAGCGTTCGAGGAGGACGCCGTGGCGCCGATGGCCGAGCACCTCGCGCGAGTGCTTTCGAAGTCCCTGGCCAGCTGAGCTGGCCAGGGGACCCGGCAACGCCGGGCGATGGGGCGTGGCCGACGCCGGCCGCGCCCCATCGGAGTTCCTGCTACGACAGCGCCGCGTGCGCGGCGGCCAGCCGTGCAATCGGAACGCGGAACGGCGAACAGCTGACGTAGTCGAGACCCTGCTTGTGGCAGAACCCGATGGAGCGCGGTTCGCCGCCGTGCTCCCCGCAGATGCCGACCTTGAGTCCAGCCTGCGCACCCCGCCCGTCGGTGACGGCCATGGTGATGAGCTTGCCGACTCCCGTCTGGTCGAGCACCTGGAACGGATCGGTCGGGAAGATGCCCTTCTCCACGTAGTACGGCACGAACCGGCCGGCGTCGTCGCGGCTCAGCCCCAGCGTGGTCTGCGTCAGGTCGTTGGTGCCGAACGAGAAGAACTGCGCGCCCGCGCCGACGATCTCGGCGGCGGTGAGCGCCGCGCGCGGCAGCTCGATCATCGTGCCCACGAGATACGGAACGGTCACGCCAGCTTCGGCGAAGACCGCGGCAGCCACGCGCTCAACGATCGTCTTCTGGTTGGTGAACTCCGCATGCGTAGCGACCAGCGGAATCATGACCTCAGGCAGGACGGCGATGCCCTTGCGGGCGCAGCGCGTGGCGGCCTCGAAGATGGCGCGCGCCTGCATCTCCGTGATCTCGGGGTACGTGATGCCCAGGCGGCAGCCGCGATGGCCCAGCATCGGGTTGGACTCGCGTAGCGACTCCACGATGCGCGCGAGCTGGCCCTTGGTGATGTGCAGCTGGCGCGCGAGCAGCTTGGCCTCCTCGCCGCCGTGCGGGAGGAACTCGTGCAGCGGCGGATCCAGCAGACGAATGGTGACCGGAAGGCCGTCCATCGCCTCGAAGATCCCCTCGAAGTCCTCGCGCTGCATGGGGAGCAGCTTGCTGAGGGCGCGTCGGCGCCCCTGCTCATCATTGGCGACGATCATCTCGCGCATCGAGTTGATGCGCTCACCCTCGAAGAACATGTGCTCGGTGCGGCAGAGCCCGATGCCCTCCGCGCCAAACGCCCGCGCCTGGCGGGCGTCGTGCGGCGTGTCGGCATTGGTGCGGACGCGCAGTCGCCGGACCTCGTCCGCCCAGCGCAGGATGTCCGCGTACGCCTGGTAGACCGGCGCCTCGGCGGCGTTGAGCTCGCCGAGCATGACGCGCATAACCTCGCTCGGCTGCGTCGGAATGTCACCGACGTACACGTGGCCCGTGGCGCCGTCAATCGTGATCCAATCGCCTTCGTGCACGATGGTCTCGCCCACGGTGAAGTGGCGCTCGGGGACATCCACCTCGATGGCGGCGCAGCCGACGACCGCGCACTTGCCCATGCCGCGCGCGACGACCGCGGCGTGGCTGGTCATGCCGCCGCGTGAAGTGAGCACGGCGCGGGCGGCGACGATGCCGTGGAAGTCGTCGGGCGTCGTCTCCTCGCGCACGAGGATGACCTTCTCGTGCTGGTGCGCGCGCGCCTCGGCGACGTCGGCATCAAAGACCACGATGCCGCTCGCGGCGCCGGGGCTCGCCGGCCGGCCGGTGGCGATCGGGGCGTGCGCCCGCCGCGCGTCGATCACGGGGTGCAGCAGCTGGTCGAGCTGGGCAGGCTGCACGCGGGCCACCGCCTCGCGGGTCGTGATCAGGCCCTCGGCCACCATCTCGTGCGCGATACGCACCGCCGCGGCCACCGTGCGCTTGCCGGTGCGCGTCTGCAGGAGGTAGAGCTTGCCGCGTTCGACTGTGAACTCGAGATCCTGCATCTCGTGGAAATGCTGCTCCAGCGTCGCCTGCACCTTCATCAGGTCGGCGTACGGGCCGGGCAGCATCTCGGCCATCTGGTCGATGGGCAAGGGGGTGCGAATGCCGGCGACGACGTCCTCGCCCTGCGCGTTGAGCAGAAACTCGCCGTAGAAGCGGCGAACGCCGGTGGAGGGGTCGCGAGTGAACGCGACGCCCGTGCCGGAATCATCGCCGAGGTTGCCGAACACCATCGAGACGATGTTCACAGCCGTTCCCGGCGACTCCGGGATGTGGTACTGCCGCCGGTAGTCGATCGCGCGGCGGATCATCCAGGACCGCCACACCGCCTGGATGGCGCCCCACAACTGCTCGCGCGGATCCATCGGGACGGGTTGGGCACAGTGCGCCGTCACCAGCGCCTTGTACTCGACGACGAGCGTCTTCAGCAGCTCCACGGGCACTTCGGCGTCGTTCTTGACGCCGGCGATGGCGCGCTTGCTGGCGAGGAGGGCCTCGAACTGCTGGACGGGCGCCCCGAGCACAACGTCGCCGTACATCTGCACGAAGCGGCGATACGAATCATAGGCGAACCGGGGGTTCCCGCTCTCAGCGGCGAGCGCCTCCACGGTTTCGTCGTTCAGTCCGAGGTTGAGGATGGTCTCCATCATTCCGGGCATCGAGACCTTGCCGCCGCTGCGGACCGACACGAGCAGGGGCTTCCGCGCGTCGCCGAAGCGGCGGCCGCTCGACTGCTCGAGCTTGGCGATCGCCGCGTCCACCTCGGCGGTCAGGCCCGCGGGAATCTGGCCGTCCTTGAGGTACGCGTCGCACATGTGCGTCGCGATAATGAACCCAGGAGGCACGGGGATGCCGATGTTGACCATCTCGGCGAGGTTCGCGCCCTTGCCGCCGAGTGTTTCCTTGTCGTCGCGCGTGCCTTCCGCGCGGCCATCGCCGAAGAAGAACACATTCTTTGTCACAGATCCATCTCTCCGTTAGTACGTCCCGAGCGCGCTACCTGCCCGATCGGTACCGCTTGATGTCCACGGGGGGCCGTGTGGGGTACTGCCCGGAGAAGCACGCATGGCAGAAGCCATCCGGGCCGTCCGGCACTGCATGGAGCAACCCCTCGAGCGAGAGGTAGCCCAGTGAGTCAACGCCAATGGCGCTCGCCACCTCGCCAATCTGCATCTTGGCGGCGATGAGTTGCTCGCGCTCCGGCGTGTCGATGCCGTAGTAGCACGGGCCGGTGATCGGGGGCGACGAGACGCGCATATGGACTTCGCGTGCCCCCGCGCCGCGGAGGAGCGCCACGAGGCCGCGCGTCGTGGTGCCGCGGACGATCGAGTCGTCCACCATCACCACACTGCGCCCCTCCAGCACTTCGCGCACCGCGTTGTACTTGACCTTCACCTTCGCGTCACGCCCCGCCTGCGTCGGCTGGATAAAGGTGCGGCCGACGTAGTGATTGCGGATTAGCGCGTGCTCCAACTGCAGGCCGGAGGCTTCCGCGTAGCCGAGCGCGGCCGCATTGGACGAGTCGGGCACCGCGAAGACGATATCGGCGCCGGGCGTCGGCTGCTCCTTGGCCAGTTGGCGGCCGAGGGCGCGGCGGGCGCGATCCACGGACCCGCCGAAGACCTGGCTGTCCGGGCGCGCGAAGTAGATGTATTCGAAGACGCAGCGGTGCAGGGCGGCTGGCTCCGCGAAGCGGTGGCTGCGCAACTCGCCGTCCTCGACGTACACGATCTCGCCGGCGGCGACGTCGCGCACGCGCGTGGCGCCGACGATGTCGAGCGCGCACGTCTCGGAGGCGAACACCCAGGCATCGCCCAGCCGCCCGATGGACAGCGGACGCCAGCCATGCGCATCGCGCGCGGCGAGCAACGTGGTCCCGATCACGACGGCCAGGGAGAACGCCCCCTCCAGCCCCTGCAGCGCCTCCGACAACTGGGCCGCGGGCTGCCCGGCCCGGGACTTGGCGATCCGGTGGACGATCACTTCGCTGTCCATCGACGAGGCGAAGATGGACCCCTCGGCCTCGAGCGCGGCGCGCAATTCGACCGCGTTCGTCAGGTTGCCGTTATGCGCGAGCGCAATATGCCCGCCGCGAAAGCGCACGAAGACCGGCTGCGCGTTCTCGATGCTGCTGGTGCCCGCGGTGGAGTACCGCGTGTGGCCGATGGCGGTGGGGCCGTGCAGCGCCTCGATGCGGTCCTCGTCGAAGCCGTCGGAGACCAGCCCCATCTTGCGCACGGTGGCGGCGTCGCCGTCCGCCGATACCGCCACGATGCCGGCCGACTCCTGCCCACGGTGCTGCAGGGAGTAGAGGCCGAGGTGCGTGACGCGGGCCGCGTCGGGTTGGCCGGTGATGCCGAAAATGCCGCACATCAGCGCGCTCCTCCAGCCGCCGCCGGCTTCTCGACGACCACCTCAGCGGCGGCGCGGCTCATGGCGCGGGGCAGCGCGCCGTGGAAGGCATCGCCGAGCGTCGCGAGACTCGCGCGAATGGTGCGTGCGCCGACGGTGAGCATCAGTCCTGCGCTCGCCGTGCGCACGGTGCCGATGGCCGTGGCCGGGACGCCATGCGCGCGCGCGATGGCGAGCACGGCCTCGGCGTTGGCGGTGGACAGCACGACGCGTCCTTGTGCCTCGCCAAAGAGCAGCGCGCGCAAGGGCAGGGCGGCCCACGCGGACAGGTCCACCTGGGCGCCGAGTGGCGCGGTCTGGCTCGCTATGCAGCACTCGGCGATCGCCACGGCCAGACCGCCTTCCGCGCAGTCGTGGGCGGAGGCGACGTGGCCGGCGCCGATGGCTTCAAGCAGCGCATCAATGAGCCGCCGCTCGGCTTCGAGGTCGCAGGCGGGCGGTGCGCCAGCCACGATGCCGTGTATCCAAGCGAGGTACTCGCTGCCGCCGAGCTCCGCCGTGTTGTCGCCCAGCAGGACGATGGCCTGCCCGGGCGCGCTGAAGGAGGCCCGCGTCACGTGCGCAACGTCGGGGATCAATCCCACCATGCCGATCGTCGGGGTCGGGTAGACGGCGCCCTGCGGGTTCTCGTTGTAGAGCGACACGTTCCCGCCGGTGACCGGCGTACCGAGCGCGCGGCAGGCGTCGCCCATGCCGTAGACCGCCTCGCGGAACTGGAAGAAGACTTCGGGCTTCTTGGGATTACCGAAGTTGAGGCAGTTCGTGATGGCCATCGGGCGCGCGCCGACGCAGGCAACGTTGCGCGCCGCCTCAGCCACGGCAATGCGACCGCCGACTCGCGGGTCGAGGTAGACATAGCGACCGTTGCAGTCGGTCTTCAGGGCGACGGCCTTGCGCGTGCCGCGAATGCGAATGACGGCGGCGTCGCCGTCGCCGGGCCCCATCACCGTGCTCGTGCGGACCGTGGAATCGTATTGCGTGGTGATCCAGCGCTTGCTGGCGATGGTCGGCGATTCGAGCAGCCGCGTCAGCGTCCAGGCCGGATCGGCTTCCTCCAGCCGCTCAGGCACGGCGAGCACATCCTGCGCGCGGCGCGCCACCGCCTCCGGCGCCTCGCGCGCCTCCGGATGGTACTGCGGGCAGTCGGTCACGAGCCGCGTGCCGGGGAACTCGGCGACGACGTGGTCGCCCTCAGTGACGCGATAGACGGGCTCGGCGATGACGTGTCCGATGACCTCGGCGTTCAGATCCCACTTCGCGAGGATCGCCTTGACGGCCTCTTCGTGGCCCTGCTTGGCCACCACGAGCATGCGTTCCTGCGACTCGCTCAGCAGGATTTCGTAGGGCGTCATCCCTTGCTCGCGCTGCGGCACCTTGCGCACGTCGATAGTGACGCCGACCTCGCCACGCTCGGCCATCTCCGCCGATGACGAGGTGAGCCCGGCGGCGCCCATGTCCTGGATGGCGACGATGTGGCCGCTGTTGATGAGTTCCAGCGAGGCCTCGAGCAGCAGCTTCTCAGTAAACGGATCCCCCACCTGCACCCGCGGCCGCTTGGCCTCGTTCTCGTCGCTGAGGTCCTCGGACGCGAAGGAGGCGCCGTGAATGCCGTCGCGCCCCGTGCGCGCCCCCACGGCGATGACAGGATTGCCCACGCCCTCGGCCTTGGCGCGGATCAGCTCCTCTTCGCGCAAGAGGCCGACGCACATCGCGTTGACGAGCGGGTTGCCCTCATACGCCGCGTCGAACATCACGTCGCCCGCGACGGTGGGAATGCCCACGCAGTTGCCGTAATCGCCGATCCCCTTCACGACGCCACCGACCAGGTACCGCACGCGTGGCGTGTCCAGCGAGCCGAAGCGCAGCGAGTTAAGCATCGCGATGGGGCGCGCGCCCATCGTAAACACGTCGCGCAGGATGCCGCCCACGCCCGTCGCGGCGCCCTGATACGGCTCGACCGCCGACGGATGGTTGTGCGACTCGATCTTGAAGGCGATGGCCAGGCCGTCGCCGATGCTGATGACGCCAGCGTTCTCCCCCGGCCCCTGCAGGACGTAGGGCGCCTGCGTCGGCAGGGTCTTCAGCACCGGGCGCGAGTGCTTGTACGAGCAGTGCTCGCTCCACAGCGCGGAGATGATGCCGAGTTCCGTGAAGGTCGGCTCGCGGCCAAGCATGGCGCGCAGCCGCTGGAACTCGTCGGGCGTGAGGCCGTGCTCCGCGACGAGCGCGGGGGTGATGACGGGATCGCCGGGGCGAGGAGTTGCGGTCACTTTTGGCTGAGGCCCTTGAGAAGGTCGCTGAAGAACGATCCGACGTTCGACTCCTTCACGTGCTCGATCATCTCCATCTCGCCGGCGTCAAGCCAGACGCCTTTGCACTTGGGGCAGACGTCGATCATGATGTGGCCGTGCCGGGTCTCCTGCAGGACACCGTCGCACTTGGGGCAGTGGTTGTGCGTGGCATGCCGCTCGGCGCGCTCCCGTTCGGCATCGAGCCGCGCGCGATGCGCCTTGATCAGCTCGGCGTCGAGCTTCAGGAAGTACTCGTCTTCCGTGCGCGGCTTGCGAAAGTCGGCCGGATGGGGCGGCTTGAAGTCATCGGGGCGGTGCGACGAGCGATGGTCAGTCATGATCGTGCCGGGTGGGGGGTGGAATCGGTCAGGCGGTCGTCGCGCTCAGGCGCCGCCGGCGGGCTTGCGCCCCTGGAGTTGGATCGTGATCGGCGCGTCGGCATCGGCGGGCTTGGTGGGGCGCGCCTTGATGGCTTCGGCGGCGGGAATCATGCGGGGCGATGAACTCGAGCCGCTGTAGCGGCGCTTCGCTGAGCGGAAGACTGCGTCCACGACGGCGCCCTTCTCGAGCACGACCACGTCGTGCATGCCGCACGTCCGTTCGCATCCGTTCTGGTAGAAGAGAAAGGAGGCGCTGCCGGCAGTCCGCTCGAAGGCTGGCGCGCCGAGGCGCTCGACGACCTGCGCCTTCGACATGCCAGGATCAACGACGGCCTGCGCGGTGAGCGGCGAGGCGGCGAGTGTCAGGAGGAGGAGGAAGCGTGTCATGGCAGTCGTGGTCAGGCGTGCACAGCAGCGAGAACGGACTCAAAGATGACTCGTCCGTCGGCGGACCCGAGGAGCTGGTCCAATGCCCGCTCGGGGTGCGGCATGAGCCCGACGACGTTGCCGGCGGCGTTGCGCACCCCGGCGATGTTGTCGAGCGATCCGTTGGGGTTGGCGGCCTCGGTTGCCTCGCCCGCGGCGTCGACGTAGCGGAAGACCACGAGGCCTTCGCCTTCGACGCGCTCGAGCGTGGCGGCGTCCACGGTATAGCGTCCCTCGCCATGGGCGATGGGCATCGTGAGGCGCTGGCCCTCCTGGCAGAGCGACGTCCAGCGCGTGGCCGTGTTCTCCACGCGGATGGTGACCGGCATGGAGAGGAACTGGAGGCCGGCGTTGCGCATCAACGCGCCGGGGAGGAGTCCGGCCTCGCAGGCGATCTGGAAGCCGTTGCAGATCCCAATCACCGGTCCGCCGCGCTGGGCGTGCGCAGCGACCTCGCGCATGATCGGCGAGAACCGGGCGATGGCGCCGGCCCGCAGGTAGTCGCCGTAGGAGAAGCCGCCGGGGAGGATGATGACGTCGCTCCCCTCGAGGTCGTGCGACTTGTGCCAGAGCTTCGCGGCGGGCTGACCAAGCGTTTCCGTGGCCGCGAAGACCGCGTCGTCGTCGCAGTTGGAGCCGGGGAAACTGACGATGCCGAACTTCATGCGGCGCTCACTCCGGCGATCTCGAAGTCCTCGGTGACCGGGTTGGCGAGCAGGCGGCCGCACATGTCGCGGACGGCCGCCTCGGCGGCGGCGGCGTCGGCGGCCGCGGTCTCGATGATGAGATGCCGCCCGACGTGGACGTCGGCGACGGCATGGAAGCCGAGCGTGTGCAGCGCGTCGGCCACGGCCTTACCCTGCGGGTCGAGCAGTCCCTTGCGCGGGACGATGTGAACGCTGACGTGGAAGGACTTCACGGCGTGGGGCCCTCGGGCGCGCCCTGGTCTGGGCCGCCGCGCTCTCCGCGTGACCGGTGGCGACGGCGGCGACGGTGGTGGTCATCGGGGCGGCGGGATGCCCCGGATACGGCAGCGGCGGCGGGCGCGACGGCGGCGCCCAACTCGTCCTCGTCTTCGTCATCGCTGCTCTGGAACGGCGAGGGCATGTCGAACAGCCCGCGGACGATGGCGACGAAGATCCCGGTCAGGACGTACGCGACGCCAAGCGGGAAGAAGAACTCCTTGGGCAGGAAGATGATGCCGAAGATGACGGCGATGAAGACGAGCACGCCGAAGGCACCGTACCAGTTGCGCAGGGAGAACCGCGGCCAGGCCGGGTACGGCACGTTGCTGATCATCAGGAAGGCCAGCGTCACCATCAGGAAACGCAGGATGGACTGCCACGGGAGGTCGCCGATGACCGTTTCCTGGTACAGCGAGGTCTGCGAGAACCAGTAGTACGTGGCGAGCGTGCCGCCGGCCGCCGGGCTCGGGAGCCCCTGGAAGAAGAGCTTCGACTTGCCGGCCTGCTCCACGTTGAAGCGCGCGAGGCGCATCACCGCGCAGGCGACGTACAGCCAGACGAAGATCCAGTCCCATCCGGTGTGGTTGAGCTCGGCGAAGTACATCATCAACGCCGGCGCGACGCCGAAGGAAATGGCGTCGACCAGTGAGTCCAGCTGTTCGCCGAACGGGCTGCCGGTGTTCGTCGCACGGGCGATGCGTCCGTCGAACATGTCGCAGAAGGCGGCGGTGACGATGTACCAGCCGGCGCGGACATGCTCGCCGCGCGAGGCGGCGACGATGGCGAAGATGCCGAAGAACAGACTGCCGAGCGTGAAGCCGTTGGGGAGCATCACGAGCGACGGGCGAGGGAGCGTGGGGCGTCGCATCAGGGAAGCTCCGCGATGACAGTGGTGCCGGCTGAGGTGTGGTCGCCCACCTTCACGCGCGGCGTGCTGGTGAGGGGCAGGTAGACGTCCACGCGGGACCCGAAGCGAATCAGGCCGAAGCGCGCGCCCTGCTCCGCGGTGTCGCCGGGTCGGCTGTACGTCACGATGCGGCGGGCCACGAGGCCGGCGATCTGGCGCACGAGCACGCGGTGCGCGCCCGCCCCGATGCCCACGGAGGATTGCTCGTTCTCGAGCGACGCCTTGTCCTCGGCGGCATTGATGAACTTGCCGGGATTGTAGTGCGTGTACGTCACGCGACCGCTCACCGGGTACCGGTTCACGTGCACGCTGAAGACGTTCATGAAGATGGCGATGCGCAGGGCGCGCCCGTGCATGAACGCGGGCTCATCCACTTCCACCACCTGGACCACCTTGCCGTCGGCAGGGGCGATGACCAAGTGCGGGCCGCGTTCTCCCGTGCGCTCAGGATCGCGGAAGAAGTACGCGACCCAGATGGCAAGCAGGACGAGGATCGTGGAGCCGGCGATCATCGCGGGTCGCGGCCAGCGGAGCGTCGCCGCGACGGCGGCCAGCGCCAGCAACGCGGCGGTCCACATGAACGGCAGGCCTTCGCGGGCGAATCTCATGACAGCGCGCTCGTGTCGAGAGGGGCGCCGGTGATCCGGCGAAAGGCGTCGAGGTAGCGCGCGCTCGTGGCGGCGACCACCTCGGGAGGTAGGGTAGGCGGCGGTGCGTTGCCGTCCCAGCGGCCCGCGCGGCGCTCGCCGTCGAGCCAGTCCCGCAGGGGCTGCTTGTCGAAGCTGGGCTGCACGCGCCCAGGCGCGTACTGGTCGGAAGGCCAGAAGCGCGAACTGTCGGGGGTCATCACCTCGTCGATGAGCAGGATGCGGCCGTCCGGCGCGCGTCCAAACTCGAACTTCGTGTCGGCGATGATGATCCCGCGGGCGGCGGCGACGTCACGGCCGCGCTCGTACACGCGCCGGGCCAGCCGCTCGAGCGTCTCGGCCACCTCTGCGCCTACGACCTCGCGCATGCGCGACACCGTGATGTTCTCGTCGTGGCCGGACTCCGCCTTGGTCGCTGGCGAAAAGACCGGGCGGGGGAAAGGCGAGCTCTCCAACAGGCCGTCGGGGAGCGCCTCGCCGGCCAGCGTGCGCGTCGCCTGATACTCCTTCCAGGCGGAGCCGCTGATGTACCCGCGGACCACGCACTCAATCGGGAAGACGTCGGTGCGGCGGCCGAGCATGGCGCGACCGCGCAACTGGTCAACGTGGGGACGGAGTGCGGGGGTGGCGGCGACGATCTCGTCCGCGTCCACGCTGAGCATGTGGTGCGCGATCTCGGTCTCGAACTGGCGCAGCCACCAGGCCGTGATCTGCGTCAGCACCGCGCCCTTGAACGGCACGAGTTCATTCATCACCACGTCAAAGGCGCTCACCCGATCGCTGGCGACGAGCAAGAGCCGGTCGTCACCGATGGCGTACACGTCGCGCACCTTGCCGCGGCGCACGCAGGGGAGGGGAAGTTCCGTGCGACCCACCAGCGTCGGGGTCATACGCGCACCTCTTCGTCCGTGGCGCGCACGGCGCCGACGGCATCGAGCAGCGGCTGGACCACCTCGGCCAGGAACTCCGTGACCTGCTGCGCCGAGCGGCCGGTGAAACGCGCGGGGTCGAGCGCGTCACGCAGGTCGGCGATGGGGACAGGATACGCGGGGTCGGCGGCCAGCCGATCGAGCATGTCGTTGGCGATCCCCTCGTCCTTCATCGCGCGCGCCGCGGCGATGCTGTGGACGCGGATCACCTCGTGGATCTGCTGGCGGTCGCCGCCGGCCTGAACGGCGCGCACGATGAGCTCTTCGGTCGCCATGAACGGGAGCTCGTCTGCCAGCCGGCGACGGATGCGCGCCGGGTGCACCTCAAGCCCCTTCGCGACGTTCTCCATCAGGATCAGCAGCGCGTCGGTGGCGAGGAACGCCTCGGGAATCGAGAGTCGGCGATTGGCCGAGTCGTCGAGCGTGCGCTCGAAGTACTGCACGCTGTGCGTCTGGTTCGCGTTGGGGGCGAGCGAGAGTACGAAGCGGCTGAGCGAGTTGATGCGCTCGCTGCGCATCGGGTTGCGCTTGTACGCCATCGCCGAGGAGCCGATCTGCTCCTTCTCGAACGGCTCCTCGATCTCGCCAAAGGCCTGCAGGAGGCGCAGGTCGGACGCGAACTTGGCGGCGCTCGCCGCGAGGCCAGCCAGCACGTCGAACACGTGCGCATCAAGCTTGCGCGTGTAGGTCTGGCCGGTCACGCTGAGCGAGCGCTCGAACCCCATGGCGCGTGTGACGCGGCGGTCGAGCTCGCGCACCTTGGCGTGGTCGCCCTGGAAGATGGCCAGGAAGCTCGCCTGCGTTCCCGTGGTCCCCTTCACGCCGCGCAGCGGCAGCGTCGCGATGCGGTGGTCGAGGTCGGCAAGGTCGAGGACGAGGTCCTGCATCCACAGCGTGGCGCGCTTGCCGACGGTCGTGGGCTGGGCGGGCTGGAGATGCGTGTAGCCTAGTGCCGGCTCGTTCTTCCACTGCGCGGCGAACGTCGAGAGCGTGCGCAACAGGGCCACGACGCGCGCGCGGAGCAACTCAAGGCCGCGGCGCATCAGAATCAGGTCGGCGTTGTCGGTCACGAAGGCTGACGTGGCACCGAGGTGAATCACTCCGCGCGCCGCGGGCGCTGCGTCACCGAACGCGTGAACGTGCGCCATCACGTCGTGGCGGAAGCGCTTCTCGTACGCCGCGACCGCCGCGAAGTCGATGTCGTCGAGATGGGCGCGCATGTCGCCAAGCGCTGCGTCGGCGATGTCGGCGCCGAGGGCCTGCTCGGCCTCGGCCAGCGCCAGCCAGAGCCGGCGCCATAGCCCGTAGCGCGACGCGGGCGACCACAGCTGCATCATGGCCGCCGAGGCGTAGCGCTCGGCCAGCGGGCTGCTCCACGTCGCGTAGTCGGTCATCGAATCTGGAAGTCGATCGGATAGAGGAAGCCGGCGCGCTCAATGATCATGCGGATGGGGCCACGACCGGTCATGCCTTCGAGCAGGCGTCCGGCGTGCTGCGCGTCGGTGACGGCGGTGCGGTTGACCTGGACGATCACGTCGCCGGCCTGCAGCCCCAGTTCCTCGGTGACGCGCGCGGAGACGCGGTACACGACCGCCCCGGAGCCGCTGCGCACGCCACGCTCCGAGCGAATCGCCGGGGTCAGCGAGACCAATTCGATCTCCTTCAGCACGGCGACTTTCTGGGCCGCGACCTCGGGGAGGTCGGCGACGCGCACATTCAGGCGGCGTTCGCGACCGCCGCGCCGGATGCGCACCTCGGCCTCCTCGCCGACGCGCATCTCGAGCAGTTCGGCCTCCCAGTCGTACGCGTTGCGCACGGCGCGGTCGCGCGACTGCACGATCACGTCGCCGGCGACGAGCCCGGCGCTGGCGGCGGGCGAGCCCGGCGTTACCGAGCGGATGACGGCCCCGCCGCGCAAGGCATCGCGGTTGTTCTGCTGCGGGATCTCGATCTTCACCCCGATCCATGGCCGACGCACCGTGCCGTGCGCCACGAGATCTTCGGTGACGCGCTTGGCGCGATCGATGGGAATGGCGAAGCCCAGCCCGACTGATCCTCCCGTGGGCGTGTAGATGGAGCTGTTGACGCCGATCACGTCGCCGGCCGCGTTGATCAACGGGCCGCCCGAGTTGCCGGGGTTGATGGAGGCGTCGGTCTGGATCATGTCGACGTAGACGCCCTGCCCGGCGCTCTGCCCGACGAGATTGCGGCCCGTGGCACTGATGACGCCGGCGGTCACCGACGGCTCGGAGTTGCCGAGCAGGAAGCCGTATGGGTTGCCAATCGCCACCACCCACTCGCCGATGATCAGGTCGCGCGACGTGCCGAGCGGCGCCGTGGGGAGGCCACGCGCCTCGATCTTGAGCACGGCCAGGTCGTTCTGCTCATCGATGCCGACCACCTTCGCCGGATATGTCGTGCCGTCGCGCAGCGCCACGCTGACGTTCGACGCCCCCGAGACAACGTGCGCATTGGTGACAATCACGCCGTTGGACTGCGTGATGAAACCCGAGCCGATACCTGAGCGGGTCTGTGTGCCGCCCTGGTTGCCGCCGAAGAAGAAGGCGAAGGGATCCACCGGCGAACGGAATACCGTCTCCGTCTGCACGGTAACGACGGCCGGCGCGACGCGCGCCACGGCCTCGGTGATCGCCGATCGCCGGGACTGGTCGATCTGCGCATTGGCCTCGCGCCGGGCGGTCAGACCCTGCGCGGCGGTCTGCGCGGGCGACGCCCCTTCACACGCCAGCAGGACGGCGCAGATCAGCGGAGTGAGGTGGCGCACGCTCATCGCGGGCGGCGGGGCTTGGGACGGCGGCTGATCTCGCCGAGGAAGCGGTCGAAGCCGCGGTCGGTGAGCGGATGCTGGAGCAGGGCCTTCAGGACGTCCGTGGTCAGCACGGCGCCGTCGGCGCCAGCGGTCATCGCGTCGGTGAAGGCGCGCGCGCTCGCCGGCCCGGCGGCGATGATGTCGCACTCGAAGCCGAAGCGGTCGAAGACGACGCGCGACTCGGAAATGGCGAGCGTCGGGTCGTCGCCCACATGCGCGGCCGCGTCGACGGCGATGGTCACCACGGAGGCGCCGGCCTTGGCGGCGAGCGCGGCCTGCGCTGCGTTGTGCACCAGGGTGGCGGCGACGCGCACGCCCTCCGCGCTGAGGCGCTTGATCGCGGGGAGCGCGTCCTCGACCAGCGGCACGGCAACGATCACCTGCTCGGCGAGGCGGGTGAGTTCGCGCGCGCCCTTGTAGAGCTCGTCGCGGTTGACGGCGCGCGCCGACGCGATGATGGGGAGCGGAACGGCGGCGGACAATTCCTGCACCAGTTCGCGCGGATCAGCGTTGGGCAGCTGCGACGCGATGACCGCCGGGGTGGCGACGATGCCGTCGATCAGCCCGGCGGCGAACGCCCAGCGGACGTCGTCGCGGGAGACGGAAGCGAGGAAGATGCGCATCAGGCGGTTCGGTAGAGGGCGGGCGGATAGGTGACCTGTTCAAGGCACAGCCCGCAGGCCGGAGCCGGCGGGGATACCTCGTCGTTCGATGCGGCGGCGATCAACGCGGCGAACTCCTCGCGCTGGCGCTGGTGGGTCGCGACCTCGATCATCGTGCCGACGAGGAAGCGCACCATGTGGTGCAGGAAGCGGTTGGCCTCCACGTCGAAGACCAGGCCGCCCGGCACCGCGCGCCAGCGTGCGAGGCGCACCTCGCAGCGATGGTCGTCACTCTCTGGCGCCGTACCGCGCACCGCAAAGCCGAAGAACTGATGCTCCCCGAGCAGGGCGGTCGCGCACCACGCCAGCGCGTCGCTGTCGATGGGTTTCGGCACGGGCCACTCCCAGCGTTGCCGGAAGGGCGAACGGGCCGTCTCGTCAACACCCACCGTGTAGCTATACCGCCGACTGGTCGCGCTGTACCGCGCGTGGAACTCCGGGTGCATCTCGTGCGCCGCCGCCACATAGACATCGCCGGGCAGCTGCGCGTTGAGCACATGCCTGAGCCGGTCCGGCGTCCAGTGCGGTGGTACCTCCACGCCCGCCGCCTGACCGCGGGCATGCACTCCCGCGTCCGTGCGACCGGCGCCGGTCACCCGAACCGGTGCGCCGCAGAGCCGCGCCAGCACCGATTCGAGGGTCCCTTGTACAGTACGCGCGTCCGGTTGCACCTGCCATCCGGAGAAGTCGGTGCCATCGTAGTGAATCACGAGTTGGAGCACGCGTCCCGACATTGGGAAAAACATACCCGGTGGCACGGGCCCAATCAAGCAAAGCCGACGCGGCCCAACCGATTGACATAGCACGACGTAGCACTCACGTTCCGGCACGCACGCGCGCCGGCCAATCCGGGCCGCGCGCCGCGTTGCGCCGCTCGTTCCGGTCCCGCTGCCGCGTGCTCGAATCCAGCCTGGTTTCACTCGCCCACGCCCTTGCCGCCGCACCCAACCTGGATGCGGCTTTCGTGGCGTTCTGCGAAGGCCTTGCCGAGCACGACCGATCGGCGAGCGCGTCGTACCTGCCGGTGGATGCCCGCAACCGTCTGATCGTGGCGTGCGTGAGCACCGAGCGCGGTCGCGTCGTGCGGTCCTCGCTCGACGTGGCGATCGCGCAGTTTCCCACGCGCGTCGTTGAGCGGATCGTGGCCGGCGGCACGTTCGTGGACGTTGGCGAGGATGCCGACGCCTTCGCGCGGATGCTGCACCTGCCCCCGCTCGGGGAGCCCACCGAACTGGCGGTGCGCGGGATCCGCGTGGACGGCGAACTCGTCGCGTTGCTCGCCCTGCAGGAACCACGGCGCGTCTTTGGCGCGCGGGCGGTCGAGGGAGCGGGGGCGCTCGCCGCGCTCTTCGACCTAGCGCACGCGCGGTTCGCCGAGCAGGACGCGCGGGCGGAGGCGGCGCGCACGCTCGAGGATGTGACCCAGCGGGTGCACGGCGAGTACGTCGCTCGACTCGCCGACTTGCAGCAGCAGCTGCACATGGCGCAGGGTGCGGCGGAGGCCGCCCGGGCGGGACAGAAGGTCCGAGAAGAGCGCGAGGCGGCGCGCGCCGCGGAGGAGACGCGCCGCGCCGCGGCGCGACTGCGCGCGCTTGAACAGCAGGTCACGGCCGCGGTTGGCCAGCTGGAGCAGGCGCACATCGAGCTGCATCGGCGCGGCGAGGCGCTGCGGCAGCGCACCCGCACGCTGTACCTGCTGGACCGGGTGCTCGAGCAGGCGTCGCACCATGGCGATCCGCGCAAGCTCGCCGACGGTCTCCTCGCCCTCGTCGGCGACGACATGCGCGCCATGCGTTGCTCGCTCTTCCTTCGCGCGCCGGAACCAGACACGCTCTATCTGGCGGCGTCCCGTGGACTGGCGCCGCACGTGCGCGACGGCTCGCGCATCACGGTGGGCTCCGGGGTCGCGGGGCGCGTGGCGGCGAGCCGCCAGCCGCTCCTGGTGGTGGACGCGTCGGACGAGCAGGCGCAGCCGCTGCTGCGTGACGAGTACCTGACCACCGGTTCGTTCATCTCCTTTCCCCTCGTCTACCGCGATGAGCTGGTTGGCGTGGTGAACCTGACGAATCGCGCCCAGCGCGGCCTGTTTGTCGAGGAGGATGTGGAGCGGGTGCGCATCCTCGGCCTGGTCATCTCGCTCATCGCCCTCGAAGCGCGTCTGCCGGAGCGCCTGCTGGATCGCATCGCGTGATACACGCCGCGGTGCACGCCGCCATCCGCCGCCTCGCGGCGGGCGAATCGCTGAGCCGCGACGAAGCGGCGGAAGCGTTCGGGGCCGTGATGCGCGGTGAGGGTACGGATGCGCAGGTCGCCGCGCTCCTCATGGGCCTGCGCGTCAAGGGTGAGACGCCGGACGAGCTCGCTGGGGTCGCGGGTGCGCTGCGAGGCGCGATGCAAGCGCTCGACGTCGAGGCGCCGCACGATCTCGTGGACACGTGCGGCACGGGCGGTGGCACGGTCACCACGTTCAACATCTCGACGGCCGCGGCGCTTGTCGCCGCGGGCGTGGGCGTACGCGTGGCGAAGCACGGCAATCGGTCGTTCACGTCCCGCTCGGGAAGCGCCGACGTGCTCGAGGCGCTGGGCGTGCGCATTGACCTACCCGTGGAGCGGATGCGCGACGTGCTCGACCGGGCCGGCATCGTGTTCATGTTCGCACCGGCGATGCACCCCGCGATGCGCCACGTGGGCCCGGTGCGCCGCGACCTGGCAATCCAGACCATCATGAATCTCGTGGGTCCGCTCGCCAACCCCGCGCGCGCGGGGCGCCAGGTCATCGGCGTCGCGGACGCGCGTCGACTCGGGCTCCTCGGCGGCGCGCTGCAGGCGTTGGGGACGGTGCACAGCCTCGTAGTGCACGGGGCGCCGGGCCTCGACGAAGTGTCCCCGCTTGGCGCGACCACCGTGCTGGAATTGGTCGACGGAGAAGCGCGTTCGTGGATGGTGGAGCCGGAGCGGCTCGGTCTGCCTCCCACGACGGTGGAGGACCTGGCGGGCGGCGCGCCGGCTGAGAATGCGCTGATTGTCGAGGACGTGATCGCCGGCCGCGGTCGAGCGGGGGCCGCAGCGGCGGTGGCGCTCAACGCCGCCGCCGCCATCTATGCGAGCGGCCGGACCAGCGACTACGTATCGGCGCTCGGCGTCGCGCGCGACGCACTGCGTGCCGGGGCGGGGCGGGAGGCGCTGGAGCGGCTTCGCCGCGAGGCGGGGCGTCCGCGCTGAAAGCAGAACGGCCGGCGTGTGCCGGCCGTTTCTGAAAGCGTCGAGCGCCAGCCCGATGGCTAGTACCGACGCATCACGCCGACGACGACTCCCTCGATGCGGATGTCGTCCGTCCGATCGAAATACATCGGGGCAAGCGTCTCGTTCGCCGGCTGGAGGCGGATGCGGCCGTCGCGTTCGCGGAAGTAGCGCTTGACGGTGGCCGCGTGGCCGTTGAGCATCGCGATCACCATTTCACCGTTGTCCGCCGACTGTCGCTGGTTGATGACGACGAGATCGCCATCCGCGATATGGTCGTCGACCATTGAGTTGCCGCGCACGCGCAGGGCGTAGTGCGACCCGCCGCGCCGCACGAAGTCCTCCGGCACGGCGACGGTCTCGCCGGGCGTGGTGTGTTCAATGGCCGTGCCCGCCGCCACCGCGCCGAGCAGCGGCAGCTCAACCGACGGCGCGAAAACCTCGGACGGGAGGATCTCGATCGCGCGGCTTTCGTTGTAGCTGCGCTTGATGTAGCCCTTCCGCTCAAGATTCGTCAGGTGTTCGTGCACCGTCGCCAGCGAGTTATAGTTGAACTGCTCGGCGATCTCCTCGAAGCTCGGGGCGTAGCCGTGCGCCCCCTGATAGCCCTGCAGGTAGTCGAGGATCTGGCGCTGGCGCTTGGTGAGCGGCATGGCGGCGGTGTCCAGTTGAGGGTGCGACGGGAGTACTGAGATCTCGACGAGCGAACAAACCCCGAAGTAACGGTAGCCGAAGATTGGCCGAAGCGCAACAGACCTCTTGGAACGCCCCTGACGGGCCACTCGGACGCTTGACCGCGCGATCGGTCGAGCGGGCGCGCGACGCGCGGGCGAGGTGGCGCGCGCTCGAGGATCAGGCAACGGCGATGGCGCCGGCGCCGTCCCTCCGGGCGGCGCTCGACCAGCCGCACGTGACGGTGATCGCCGAACTCAAGCGAGCCTCCCCCAGCAAGGGCGTCCTCGACGCCTCGCTCGACGCGGGCGCGCGCGCCGCGGCGTACGCCGCAGGTGGCGCCGCGGCGTTGTCGGTGCTGACCGAGCCGACGGAGTTCGGTGGCTCACTCGATGACTTGCGCGCGGCGCGCGCCGCGGTGGAGATACCGCTGCTGCGCAAAGACTTCCTGGTCGATGAGGTGCAGCTGATCGAAGCACGCGCGGCCGGCGCGAGCGGTGTGTTGCTCATAGCGCGTGCGCTCCCGCCAGCGCGGCTGCTCGCCCTGGCCGCTGCCGCGCGCTCCTGGGGACTCGAGCCACTCATCGAAGTGCGACGCGAAGCGGAACTGGAGTTGGCACTCGGCGTGCCGAACGCCATTATCGGCGTGAACAACCGCAACTTGGAGACCTTGGAAATCGACGACGCGGTCTCGGAGCGGCTGCTGCGGCTCGTGCCGGGCGAGCGGATCGCCGTGTACGAGAGCGGGGTGCGGCACGCGGACGACGTGCGCCGGGCGGCCGCGCTCGGCGCCGATGCCGTGCTCGTCGGCTCTGCGCTCTCCGTCGCTGCGTCGGCGGCCGACGCGGTCCGTGCGCTGACCGGCGTCGGGCGGAGCGGACGTGATTGACGTCAAGTTCTGCGGGCTGACGCGCGCCGAGGATGCGCACCAGGGAGCGGCGCTGGGCGCCGCGTTTCTCGGCACGGTGTTCGCTGGCGGCCCGCGACAGCTCACGGCTGGCCGGGCGAGGGCCGTCCTCGATGCGGCGGTGGGATGCGGCGTGGCGAAGCGCGTTGGAGTCTTCGGCGCGCAGGACGTCGGGGCGATCGCTGAGCTCGCCGCGGAAGCGCGCCTGGATGTGGTGCAATTGCATGGCGCCTCGGACGGCGCGCTGGTGGAGTCGCTGCGTCAGCGCGGCCCGTGGCAGATCTGGCGTGTAGTTCGGGTCGCGGGTGACATGACGGTGCTGCCGGACGGGGCTGCGACGGGGGTGGACGGGGTTCTCGTCGACGCCCTGGTGCCCGGCGCGCTCGGTGGCACTGGTGTCGCCGTGAACTGGGAGGCGCTGGCGCGCGCGCTCGATCGGGCCAACCGTCCACCGCACCTCGTGCTCGCCGGCGGGCTGACGCCGGGGAATGTCGCGATGGCATGCCGGGTGGTTTCGCCGGACGTGGTGGATGTATCCTCTGGGGTAGAGTCGGCTCCGGGAATCAAGGATCACTCGAAGATGCGCGCCTTCGTTGAGGCGGTGGCGCATGGGGGACGCTGAGATGGTGACGCAGGATGGAATGGACGGGAGGTTCGGGGCGTTCGGCGGTCGGTACGTGCCGGAGACGCTGGTCCCTGCGCTGGACGAGCTGGAGCGCGCGCTGGAGGCGGCCCTCGCCGATCCGGCGTTTGACGCCGAGCTCTCGTCGATGCTGACGCACTACGTGGGGCGGCCCTCGGCGCTCTGCGATGCGCCGCGGTTTTCGGCGCACGTTGGCGCCCCGGTCTGGCTCAAACGGGAGGACCTCAACCACACCGGCGCGCACAAGATCAACAACGCCCTCGCTCAGGCGCTGCTCGCCCTCCGCATGGGGAAGCGCCGCATCATCGCGGAAACGGGGGCGGGGCAGCACGGCGTCGCCACGGCGACGGTCTGCGCGCGGCTGGGCCTCGAGTGCGTGGTGTACATGGGCGAGGAGGACATGCGCCGCCAGCGCTTGAACGTGTATCGCATGCGCCTGATGGGGGCGACGGTGGTGCCGGTGACGGCTGGGACGCGCACGCTCAAGGACGCAACGACGGAGGCCATTCGAGACTGGGTCACCACCTGTCCAACCAGCCACTACATCATCGGGTCCGTTGTCGGACCGGCGCCGTATCCGCGGATGGTGCGAGAATTCCAGGCGATCATCGGGCGTGAGGCGCGCACGCAGATGCTCGAGCGCGCCGGGCGCCTCCCGCGCGCCGTGGTGGCGTGTGTCGGCGGCGGATCGAACGCGATGGGGATCTTCCACGCGTTCCGGAACGATGCACAGGTCGAACTGGTCGGCGTGGAAGCCGCCGGCCACGGTCTCGACAGCGGCGCGCACTCGGCGAGCCTGCTTCGCGGCACGCCGGGCGTGCTGCACGGCTCGTTGAGCTACCTGCTGCAGGATGCGAGCGGGCAGGTGCATCCGGCGCATTCGATCTCCGCCGGCCTCGACTATCCGGGCGTCGGCCCAGAGCATGCGTATCTCAAGGACGCGGGGCGCGCGACGTACGTGGCCGTCACGGATGCCGAGGCGTTGGAGGGGTTCGCGCTGCTCGGGCGGCTTGAGGGGATCATTCCGGCGCTCGAGACGGCGCACGCGGTGGCGTGGATCGCGGCGCAGCGCGGACGTTGGGCGGCCGACGAGCCCGTCCTGCTCTGCGTCAGTGGACGCGGCGACAAGGACGTGGCGCAGGTGAGCGAGCCGGGGGCGGGGAGCGCTTGATGGTGACGGAAAGGCGTCCGAGCCGTATTATCTACGGATGACCGTTCCCACGGCTGCCGTTCCGGACCAGGGGCCCGAGGATCTCGAGCCACCGTGCTCTCCGCAACTCGTTGCGGAGATGCTGCGGCAGCTCGACAAGACGATTCGCGCGCACCTGCTGTACCTGAACAACCACAACAACCCCAGCTACGTGCGCTCGCTGGAACAGGCGCGCGCGGTTTTTCAGCCGCTCTGGGCCGAGGCGGATTCCGTGCGCCTCGTCGTCACGGACACGGCGCTGGAGTGGTTCGGCCAGCCGGTCTTCGAGGAGCCGACCAAGGCGTCGGACTCGCTGCCGTGGACGCTCTTCAAGGATGGCCTGCGCGAGTTGACGCTGCAGCGCGGGTTCGAGGAGAAGGAACTCGTCGATTTCCTCAACATCATTCCCAAGGTTCGGCATGCGCTGCCGAATCAGGATGACCTCCTGACGCTGCTGTGGGAGCAGGAATTCACGACGCTGCAGTACCGCTATGCCGATGTCAGCGACGAGTCGGCGCCGCTGGACCGCTCCCCCGAGCCCGGTCGGTGGCCAAAGTCGGAAGGAGGCGCCGTCGAGGAGCCCTACACGGCGGTGGAGGAGGCGAGGCAGGAGGCGGCCGCGGACGGCGCCGGCGAGGGCGCGGCGCAGGCGGATCGCCCCGGCATCGTGCGCATGGAGGATTTTGACACCACGCTCTACTTCCTCGACGAGAAGGAAGTCGAGTACCTCCGGCAGGAGACGGCGCGCGAGTACGGCACGGATCTTCGCACGGCAGTGCTTGACACGCTGCTCGACATCTTCGAGTTCCAGGTCGATCCGCTGGTGCGCGCCGAGGTCTTGTCGCACATCGAGGCGCTCATGCTGCACCTGCTCTCGGCGGGGCAGTTCAGGGCGGTGGCCTACCTGTTGCGCGAGGCGGCGCTGACGCTCGAGCGGGCGCGCGACGTCGCGCCAGAGACCAAGCAGCGCCTCGGATCCATTTCGGCGCGGCTGAGCGAGCCGGCGGCGCTGGAGCAGCTGCTCGAGGCGATGGACTCCGCGCCGAGCCTTCCGACGTCGACCGACCTGAACGACCTGTTCGCGCAGCTGCGCCCAACGGCGCTCGCCACGCTCCTCGCGTGGCTCCCGCGGGCGCAGAACGTCGGTCTCCGCCCGCTGCTCGAGGGCGCGGCGACGCGCATCGCGGAGTCGGCGACGGGCGAGCTGGTGAAGCTGATTGCCGATCCATCACACGACGTCGCGCTCGAGGCGATTCGCCGGTGCGGCGCGATGCGCACCGCCGCGGGCGTGCCGGCCATGGCCCGCGTGCTCGAGCACGGCGACCGGGAACTGCGGATGGCGACGCTGTCCGCGCTCGGCGACATCGCCTCGCCGGGGGCCATGCAGGCGATGGAGAAGGCGCTGGTGGACGCGGATCGCGACATTCGCGTGCAAGCGGCGAAGACGCTGATGGCGCGCCAATACCGGCCCGCGCTGGCGCGCGCCGAAGCGGCGGTGAAAGGGAAAGAGCTGCGGGAGGCGGACCGCACGGAGCGGCTCGCCTTCTTCGAGTTGTATGGGGCCCTGTGCGGCGATGCCGGCGTGGCCTTCCTTGACGGAATCCTCAATGCGAAGGGCGGGTTGTTCGCACGCAAGGAGGACCCGGAGCTGCGTGCCTGCGCCGCCGTCGCGCTCGGGCGCGTCGGCACACCGGCCTCGCGTGAGGCGCTGCAGCGGGCCGAGGGCGACAAGGACGTCATCGTGCGCAATGCGGTCGGCCGCGCGCTGCGCGGAGGCGCGCCGCAGTGACGACGCCCCCAGGCGGTTCGCGCCCTTCGGTCGCCAGGCGCAGCTCGGTCGCGATGCAGGCGCTCGGCGACGTGACGGGCGAGGCATATGTGCGCGTGGCCAGCCGCGCGTTCATCCTGGCGTTCTATGGGACGATGCGGAACCTCCGCCTCTATCCCTTCGAGAACTCCGTCGTCCAGCAGTCGCTGCAGGAGCTTTCGTTCATCACGAACGAGCTGCTGACCAGAGAGAAGGAGTGCGAGTTCCGCGTCGCCGGCGAGTTCATCTTCGTGAACAGCACGCGCCTGCGACTCGACCTCGACAACTACGCGAGCTTCAGCGCGCTCCTCCAGCAGTTCCGCCAGAACGGCATCGGCACGCTGCGCGTGGTGCGCTCTCCGGCCATCCGGGACTGGACGGTCCTGCTCGGATACCTGCAGAACCCGCAGGGGACGGAGACCGCCGACCGCTTCGAGGGGCTGCTGCGCCGCCTGGGCGAGACCGGGATCACGGTCTTCGAGATCGCGCCGCTGGTTGAGGGCGACGAGGAGCAGAGCGGCCAGAAGCTCGAAGCCAAGGAGAAGGCCAAGCGCACCTACGCCCAGTCGGTCACGGCGACGAAGGACGTGATCAACTCGGTGCGCATGGGGCAGACCGCGAACATCAAGAAGATCAAGCGCGTGGTGCAGGGGATCGTCGACCAGATCCTCGCCGACGAGACGTCGCTCATCGGACTGACCACCATTCGTGACTACGACGACTACACGTTCGCGCACTCGGTGAACGTCTGCATCTTCTCCATTTCTCTGGGTCGTCGCCTGGCGCTCACGCGCCTGCAGCTCTACGACCTTGGGATGGCGGCGCTCTTCCACGACATTGGCAAGGCGCGCGTGCCGGCCGAGATCATCAACAAGGTGGACGTGCTCTCGGACGACGAGTGGCGCGCGATCGCCGCGCACCCGTGGCTCGGCGTGCTCGCGCTGTTCTCGGTCCGCGACCAGCAGGAGTTTCCGTATCGTTCGATGCTCGTGGCGTTCCAGCACCACATGAAGCGGGACCTCACCGGGTACCCGCGCAGCCTCCGCACCAAGGACATGACGTTTTACTCGAAGATCGTCGCCTGCGCCGACGGCTTCGATGCGGCGACGTCGCGGCGCTCGTACCAGACGACGCCCATGGCGCCCTCGGCCGTGCTGCAGGAGATGCGCGACAACCCGCGGCGCGGCATTGACCCCGTGATCATCAAGGCGTTCATCAACCTGCTCGGCATCTACCCGGTGGGCACCTTCGTGGTGCTCGACACCTTTGAGCTCGCCATCGTGCACGGCGCCAACCCCGATCCCGAGCTGCTGTCGCGCCCGATGGTGCGGATCGTCAGCGACGACCTCGGCAACGTGCAGTATCCGGGCACCGTCGTGAACCTCGCCGAGCGCAACGAGGCCGGCGACTACCGCCGGACCATCATCAAGACCGCCGATCCCGACCGCTACGGCATTCGCGTCGGCGACTACTTCGTCTAGCCTGTCGTGCTTACTGATCGCTTCAGCGCGCTCCGCGCGGGGGGCCGCCGCGCCCTCGTCTGCTACGCCACCGCCGGCCACCCCGATCCCGTCCGCAGCATCGCGCTGTGGCAGGGGCTCGAGGAGGCCGGCGCCGATGTGTTGGAAGTGGGCGTGCCTTTCTCCGACCCAATGGCCGATGGCCCGGTCATTCAGGCCAGCTCTCAGGCCGCGCTTGCACACGGGGTGACGCTCGACGGCGCGCTCGCGCTCGTGGCGCGTGCCCGGCTCGGCATCCCCGTCGTGCTCTTCAGCTACCTCAATCCGCTGCTGGCTGCCGGTCCGGACGTGCTGCGCCGTGCCGCCGACGCGGGCGTGCACGGCGTGCTGGTAACCGATCTGCCCGTGGGCAGCGACCCGGAGCGTGAAGCGTGGTTGGGCGACGGGCCGCTCGCCTTCGTGCGCCTCGTCGCCCCGACCACACCGCAGGAGCGGATGGCCGAGATCGCGCGGCATGGCCGTGGCTTCGTCTACCTCATCTCGCGCCTCGGCGTGACCGGGGTGAGCGCGCAGCTTCCGAGTGACCTGCCCGACACCATTGCGCGACTCCGCGCCGTTTGCGCGCTGCCCATCTGCGTGGGGTTCGGCGTGTCCCGGCCGGAGCAGGCGCGCGCGATTGGCGCGCACGCCGACGGCGTGGTGGTGGGAAGCGCCATCGTGCGCGCGGCGGACGCGTCCGTGGACGAGGCAGTGTCGCTGGCGCGCGCCCTTCGCGCGGGGCTGGACGGGGCGGACGCATGAAGGCGCCCCTTCTTCCCGACTGGGCCGTCGTCGGCGACAAGCGTCGCGCGCATATCGCGCGGGTCACCGCCTTGCTCGATGACTGGGCCAAGCGGATGCGCCTCGATGCTGACGAGGCGCAGGCGTGGCATGACGCCGGCCGTTTCCACGACGCGCTGCGCGACGCGACGCCCCAAGCGCTGCGCGCCCTCGTCGACGCGCCGGAGCTTCCGGACGGCATCCTCCACGGCCCCGCAGCCGCCGTGATGCTCGAACGGGATGGCGAGACCCGCCGCAGCGTTCTTGACGCGGTGCGCTGGCACACCGTCGGTCATCCGGCGTGGGATCGCACGGGTCGCGCGCTGTTCATGGCGGACTTCCTCGAGCCCGGGCGCAAGTTCATGCACGCCGACCGCGCGTTCCTGGCCGCCCAGTTGCCGCACAACTTCGATGGCGTGTTCCGTCAGGCCGTGCGGATGCGCCTCGAGTGGACGTTGCGCGAGGGGAACGGGATCTTCGAGGGGACGGTGACCTTGTGGAACTCGGTTCGGTGAGCGCGCCGCCGGCGCCCGGCGATCTGGCGCGCCGGCGGCGCCGCCGCGTCGCGCTCGTCGTCATCCTCGTCGCCATCGTGGCCGGTGTCTTCCGTCCGCGGACAGCGCCAGAGGGCGGATCGACGACCGCCTCAACTGAGTCGGCGACTCCTGCACGACGTCCCGAGCGCGTGATCCCCGATTCCGTGCGCATTCGCGTCGAGGTCCTCAACGCGACGGACACGCGCGGTCTGGGCCGGCTGGCAACCGCGTGGCTCCGGGATCATGGATTCGATGTTGTGGGCACGGGCACCGCGCCAGAGGCGGCCCGGCTCGACAGCACGCTGGTGCTGGACCGCTCCGGACACCCGGAGTGGGCGCGGCTCGCCGCCGGCGCCATGGGAGGCGCGCGCATCGAGGCGCGCCCGGACTCGCTACGGTACCTGGACCTGACCGTTCTGGTCGGCCGTTCGTGGCGGCCGCCGCCGCAGACGCTCTACCCGTAGCTGGCCGCACGCGGCGGCGATGTCCATGCCGCGGCTCTTCCGGACGGCCACCTCGACGCCCTGCTTTGCCACCGCCGCGGCGAAGCGCTGAATGCCCTCTGTGGAGGTCGGCGTGAAGCTCCCCGCGCCGCCGGGGTGGAGCGGAATCAGGTTCACGAACGCGCCACAGCGCTTCGCCAGGCGCGCGAGCGCCGTGGCGTGCGCGGGCTGATCGTTCACGCCGCCGAGCATGACGTATTCGAACGTGACGCGCCGCGCGAACGCCGCCGCCGCGTCGATCACCCGCTCGAGCGGGAACTTGATGTTCACCGGCATCAGCATGCGGCGCAGTTTGTCCGTGGGCGCGTGCACACTGATGGCCAAGCGGAACTGCTCCGGCCGTTGAGCCAGCGCCTCGATGCCGGGGAGCACCCCCACCGTGGAGACCGTGATGTGGCGGGCGCCGACACCGCATCCTTCCGGCGCGTTCAGGATGGTGAGCACCACGCTGACCGCCTTCCAGTTCATCAGCGGCTCGCCCATGCCCATGAAGACGATGTTGGTCGGCTTCACCGGCTCGGGGAGCAGCGCCAGTTCACGCACCTGGCCCGCGATCTCCGACGGCTGGAGATTGCGCGAGAACCCCATGAGGCCGGTCGCGCAGAACGAGCACTGCAGCGCGCACCCCGCCTGCGAGGAGATGCAGAGCGTGACGCGGTTGCCGTCGGGAATGGCGACCGTTTCGATGGTCTGCCCGTCGTGGAGCCGGAAGAGGAACTTGCGCGTCCCGTCCGTCGAACGCTGCTCAGCCACCAGCGCGAGGCGCGGTAGGTCGAAGGACTCGGCGAGCCGCGCGCGAAAGTCGAGTGGCAGGTCGGTCATGGCCTGGAAGTCAGGCGCAGGCGCGGCCCAGAGGTGTCGCGTGACCTGGCGGGCTCGATACGCGCCGACGCCAGCGGACTCGGCGAACGCGCGCAGCGCCTGCTCGGCGTCGGCAGGGGCGAGATCGAGCAGGTTCACGCGGCTCACTTGAGCACCGAACTGAGCGTGAACTGGTAGGTGGCGGAGAGATTGCCGGCGCTCTCTTCCCGCGCGACGCCGATGACGTAGCCGCGATGATGGAAGGCGATGCCGAGTCGCCCACGCCAGTTCGTGCGTCCGTACGCCTCGGTGCGGGCCGCGCCGAGGCGGGCTTCCAGCCGCGCCCAGCGTCCGCCCACGAATCCGAACGCCTCACGAGGCAGCCCGTCGGCGGCCGTATAGCTCAGCCCGGCGCGCGCCGTGCGAAGCGTGTCAGTGCCGACGAGTCGCGCGTCAGCGGCGAGGAGCAGTTCAGCCTGCTCATGCTCGCGGGAAAACGGGCTGGCGAGGAACGTGGAGGCGGCAAGGCGCACATCGCGCGAGCCGAGGCCGCGCGAGATCACGCCGACATCCACCGACACCGCGCGCCGGAAGCTCTGGTCGAGCCTGCCGCTGCGCAGGCGGAGCGCGGCGCCGGCGGTCACCGGGCCGAGCGGACGTGCGGCGATCACTGAGACCAGCGTGGTTGCGTATGCGATCTCGTCGCCGATGGACTGAGGATCGGAGTCGGTCCGGAGCAGATCGGCCACCGACGCGTGAGCGATTCCCAGCGCCACGGTTGTTCCGCCGCGCCAACGCGTGGCCACGGAGGCGACCTGGGCACCGACGGCAACATCCACTGGCGCGCTCATCGTGCCCACGGCGAGGCGCATCCTGCTTCCATCCGGAACCGAGACACTGGCGGGATTCCAAAGGCCGAACCCCGACGTTGTCCCGAGCGCCGGCGCCTCAGCGGTCAGCCCGATGGGGAAAGCCAGCAGATCCCGTCCGGGCACTAGCTGGGCGTAGAGACGCTCCGGCAGGAGCGCGCCAGCAACCAGGAGGGTGAGCACTCGCCCGCGCATCTGGTCAGATTACCCCGTCGCCACGGGTCAGGTCAAGCGTGCGCTCGCTACCACCAAGTCCGTTTCTCCGTTAGTTTTACGGAGTTTCTCATCCCTGCGGAGAACCGGTTGCTCACCGCCCTGCTCCCCCCGGAACGGATTCGAGTTCCGTTGGGCAGCCACTCACGCCACGCGCTATTCCGCGAACTTCTGGAACTGGCGATGCCCGATACGGACGCCGCCACGCGCGAGGCGTCGTTTCAGAGCGTCCTGGCACGCGAGGGCGAGGCAAGCACCGCAATCGGAGATGGGCTGGCGGTGCCGCACGGCAGGACCGATGCGATCCATGAGATTTGGATGGCGGCGGGCATCGTCGAGGGCGTGGAGGACTACGCTGCGCCGGATGGCGTGCCGGTGCGGGCCTGCTTTCTCGTGGTCACGCCGGAAAAGGACGCCGGATTGCACCTCAAGGTGTTGGGGCGGTTGGCTCGGCTCATGCGAGACGACGCGCTGCGAACGGCCCTGATGGGCGCGTCGAATGCGGAGGCGTTCTGCGCGGTGCTCGCGAGCGCGGAGACGCGCTGATGCCGCGACACTGGTGGTATGTCGTGGGTTGGGCGTGCTTTATCCAGCTGCTCCTCCTGTGGCCGGCGCCGCCGAGGCTTCAGGCGGCGTGGATGCCGTTCAGCGTGGACACGCTGGCACATGCGGCGCTGTTTGCGGGGCAGGCGGCGCTGGCGGCGCGGGCGTTGCGCGCGGAACGCCGGGCGCTCTGGCCCGCGGCGGTCGGCGCCGCGCTGTTTGGCGCGGTGACGGAGTTGCAGCAGCATTTCATGCCTAGCCGCTCGATGGAGCTGGGCGATCTTCTGGCGGATGTGGCGGGGGCGCTGATCGGCCTCGCGGCGTTCGTCGCGTTGGCGCCACGGCGCCGGGAGTTTCACGGGTGATGGAAGGGAACATGTTCGCCACGTCGCAGCGCACGCACCTCTGCGGCGCACTCCGCGCCGCGGACGCCGGCACCACGGTTCGGATCGGCGGCTGGGTGCACCGCTCGCGCAACCTTGGCGGCCTCGTCTTTCTTGACGTGCGAGACCGCGAGGGGCTCGTCCAGGTGAGCTTCAATCCCGATTGGTCGAGCGCCGCCGTGATCGCGGACGCGGCCGGAGTCGGCGTAGAGTCCGTGGTGATCGTCGAGGGCGTCGTCACGCCGCGTCCGGCCGAGATGCGGAACGCGAACCTCGCGACCGGCGACATCGAGGTGCGCGCCAGCGCGATTCGCGTTGTCGGGCCGGCGGTCACGCCGGCCATCCCCGTGGCCCGCGGCAAGAATGACGCGCTGCCGGCGGAAGACCTGCGCCTGCGACATCGGTACCTCGACCTGCGGCGGCCGGAGTTGCAGGCGAACCTCGTGCTCCGTCACCGCCTGCTGCAGGCGACGCGGCGCTTTCTGAGCGATCGCGGGTTTCTCGAGCTCGAGACGCCGATCCTGACGAAGCCGACCCCGGAAGGAGCGCGCGACTACCTCGTGCCGAGTCGCGTGCATCCGGGCGAGTTCTACGCGCTGCCGCAGTCGCCCCAGATCTACAAGCAGCTCTTCATGTGCTGCGGCTTCGATCGCTACTTCCAGATTGCGCGCTGCTTCCGCGACGAGGATCTCCGTCAGGACCGCCAACCGGAGTTCACCCAGATCGACATTGAGGCCTCGTTCATCGGGCGCGATGACATCATGGCGCTCTCCGAAGACATGGTGGCCGCGCTCTGGCGTGAGGCGGGGCATGAGGTGGCGACGCCTTTCGAGCGAATGAGCTACGCGGACGCCATGGAGCGCTACGGCTGCGATCGCCCCGACCTGCGGTACGGCCTCGAGGTCCATGACTTCACGGGCGCCTTCCGCGCGCTGGACTTTGGCGTGACCAAGAGCGCCATCGAGGCGGGCGGTCGGGTGCGCGGCATTCGCGTCCCCGGTGGGGCGGCTTGGAGTCGCAAGCAGGTGGACGAGCTCGAAGCGCTCGCGAAGAGCGCCGGCGCCGGGGGATTGCTGCGCGTCAAGAAGGCCGACGGCAAGCTCGACGGTCCGGTGGCGAAGTTCCTCACGCCCGAGGCGGAGTCGGCGCTGGCGCTCGCTGACGGCGACCTCGCGCTGCTCGTGGCGGCGGCCGATCGCATCAGCAGTCCGGCGCTGGACCGCGTGCGGCAGGAGTGTGCGCGCCGGCTCAACCTCGTCGACGAGCAGGCACGGCGATTCCTTTGGGTGACGGACTTCCCGATGTTCGAGCAGGATCCGGCCACGGGCGCATTGTCAGCGGTGCACCATCCCTTCACGGCCGCGAATCCCGAGGACATGGCCGCGTATCCGGACGCCCCGGCGCGTTGGCGCGCGCTCGCCTACGACTGCGTGCTCAACGGACTGGAACTTGGCGGCGGCTCGATCCGCACGTCGGACCCGCGGGTGCAGTCGCGGATGTTCACCCTGCTCGGCATCGGCGACGAGGCGGACCAGGAGCGCCGTTTCGGTTTCCTGCTCGAAGGGCTGCGCGCCGGCGCGCCGCCGCACGGCGGCATCGCGTTCGGGTTCGACCGGATCTCCATGCTCCTTTCGAGCGGAACGTCGCTCCGCGATGTGATCGCGTTTCCGAAGACCACCGCGGCGCGCGCGCTGTTTGAGAACGCGCCGTCCACGGTGCCGTCGGACGACCTGCGGGAGCTGCACCTGCGTTCGACGGTGGAGGGGGAGTGAGCGACGCCGCCCGCACGGCCCCGCTCGAGGCGGCCCCGTCGCGCCGGCTCTCCACCGAGGGGGCCGACCTGCTGTTGCTCGCCGGCGTCGGTGACGCCAACCTCGCCGAGCTGCAGCGCATCTACCCGGTGCGCGTGACGTTGCGCGGCGACGCGCTGACGATCACCGGCCCCGCGGAGGCGCTGGACAAGGCCGCGGGCGTGGCGCAGCGAATGCTCGACGCCGCGCGCCAACGCACGGCGCTCGACGCCGACGACGTGCTGCGCTTCTCGATGGAAGGGCCGGCGGCTGGGGAGGGAGCGCCGGAGCGCTTGGTGCTGCCCGGCGTGCGCAAGATCATCCAGCCGAAGACCGCCGGTCAGGCGCAGTACCTGCGCGCGCTGTTCGAGAGCGACATCGTGGTGGGCATCGGGCCGGCGGGCACGGGGAAGACGTACCTGGCCGTCGCCGCGGCGGTGGACATGCTCTCCCGCAAGCGCGTGCGGCGCATCATCCTCGCCCGGCCGGCGGTGGAGGCGGGGGAATCGCTCGGCTTCCTTCCCGGGGACATGCAGGCCAAGGTCGACCCCTACCTGCGCCCGCTCTACGACGCGCTCGAGGACATGATGCCGCCGGAGCGCATGCAGCGCGCGCTCGAGACGCGCACCATCGAGATCGCGCCGCTGGCGTACATGCGCGGGCGCACGCTCGGCGACGCGTTCGTGATCCTCGACGAGGCACAGAACGCGACGAGCCTGCAGATGAAGATGTTCCTCACGCGGCTGGGCGTGAACTCGCGCGCCGTGATCACGGGCGACAAGACGCAGATTGACCTGCCGAGCCCGGCGGACAGCGGACTCACACAGGTGGAGCGCATCCTTCCGGGGATCGACGGCATCGCGTTCCACTACTTCAGCGACGCCGATGTGATCCGCCATCGACTGGTCCGCGAGATCGTGAAGGCGTACGCGGCTGAAGCGGAGCAGGGGCGGTGAGTGCGGCATCGCGCGGGGATCCGCTGCGCGTCGGCGTGGCGCGCGATGGCGTCCGCAGCGCGGTGTCCGCGGAGCGCCTGGCAGACGCGGCGCGCGCCGTGCTGCGCGCCGAGGGCGTGCGCGCAGCGTTGCTTTCGGTGACGCTGGTCTCGTCCGCCGCCATCGCCCGGATGAACCGGCGGCACCTGCGCCACGCCGGGCCGACCGATGTGATCTCCTTCGGCCTGTCGGCGATGCCCGGCACGGGGGTGGTCGGCGACATCTACCTCTGCCCGGAGGTCGCGCGCGAGAACGCGCGCACGGCCGGCTGTTCGGTGCGCGAGGAGCTGCTGCGGCTCGTCGTGCACGGGACCCTGCATGTGCTGGGGTGGGACCATCCCGAGGGACCGGCGCGCGAGCGGTCTCCGATGTGGCGGCGGCAGGAGCGCCTGCTGGCTGCCGTGCTCCGACGCCAGGCATGACCGACGCAACGGCGGCATTGCTCGGTGGCGGCTTCGTGGTGGCCGCGGCACTCTGTGCGGCCGCCGATGGCGCCCTGCTGACCATCGACGACGATGAGGTGCCCGCCGATCACCCGCTGCGCGGGATGGTGGCCGGGCGCGAGGCAACCCATCGCGCGCTCTCCTACGCGCGCATCCTGATGCAGCTCGGCGCGGGGGCGGCGCTGGTCGTCGCCCTCGGCCCCGATCGCGACATGGTCATCGCGGTGGCGATCGCCGCGCTCGCGGTCGCCGTCTCGGAGAGCTTCGCTCGCGCGCTCGGCGACGCGCTGGCCATGCGGGCGCTCGAACGGCTGGCGCCGGTCGCGCACGTCGCTGCGAGCGCGCTGCGTCCCGTGGTCGCCTTGGGGGCCTGGTGCGATCGCGTGCTGGCCGACGTGTTGCCGCGCGCGAAGGACGAGGGAACGCACGACGCCGAGGTCGAGCGCTTCCGGGAGGTCGTCGCGGACGAGGTAGCCGACGCCGACACGGGGGACGCCGGACGACGCCTCGTGACGGGCGTGTTTGCGCTGGGTGAAACGCAGGTGAAGGAAATCATGGTGCCGCGCGTGGACATCGTGGGGATCGAGCGCGATGCGCCGTGGTCCGAGGTCCTCGCCCGGGTGCGCAGCGCGCGGCACTCACGACTGGTGGTGTTCGCGGAGGATCTCGACGAGGTCGTGGGGGTGCTCTACGCGAAGGATCTGCTCCATGCCGTGCTGGATGACCGCGAACCGGCTGATGGCTGGCAGTCGCTCGTGCGGCCGGCCTGGTTCATCCCGCTGACCAACACGGTGGACGCGCAACTGCGCGACTTCCGGCTGAACCATCGGCACATCGCGCTCGTCGTCGACGAATTCGGCGGCATCGCGGGCCTGGTGACCCTCGAGGATGTGCTCGAGGTCATCGTGGGTGAGATCCGCGACGAGAATGACGCGGAAGAGGCGGACGAGGTGGAGCGCGAGGGAACCGACAAGTTCTGGCTCTCGGCCCACGTGACGCTTGACACCCTCTCCAGCCTGACGGGGCACGATTTCCGCCGCGAGGACCTGACAACCGTTGGTGGGTTGGCGTACGAGCTGTTCGACGGGGTGCCGGAGCCGGGCGAAGACGTGGAGGTGGCCGGTTTCCGCGTGGTGGTTGAGCGCATGCGCGGCCGCCGCATCGAGCGCGTCTACTTCGAGCGATTGCCGGGCCCGTCGCGCGGGGAGGACGCGTGAGACCGCTGATGGTCGTCATCGTCCTGCTGGTGGCGGGGCTGACGGCGGCGGCGACAGCCGTTCGCTCGGTCAGCCGCATCTGGATCCGGCACTGGGTGGAGCACCGCCTGGCCGGATCGGTCGCCTCTCGCTTCGCGGTCACGCGTCCGTCGCGGCTGCTGCTGGCCGCCGGAACGGGAATCGCGGCGCTGGTGATGGTCGCGGGGGCGGCCGTGGCGATGAGTGCCTCGACCCGCGTCGGCCTCGCGCGTGAGTTGGCGGTCACGGCGATCGCGTTGCTGGTGCTGGGCCAGTCCGTGCCGCGGGCCATCGGGCGCCGGTGGGGGGCGGAGATGTTGCCGCTGCTCCTGCCGCCGCTGCAACTGCTGGGGCTTGTCGTGTCGCCGCTGATGGCCGTGGCAGAGTGGGCCGCGCGGGCGACGGCGGGCGTGCGTCCGGCCCCCGCAGAGGAGGCACGCGACGCCCTCGAAGACCTGCTGCGGGAAGGGGAAAGCGAGGGCGTGGGCGAGGCGGCCGAGAGTGCGATCATCAGCGGCGTCGCCGAGTTCGGTGAGAAGCGGGTGCGCGACGTGATGACGCCGCGCGAGCGCATCGTGGCGGTAGACCGCGCGATGGCGCCGGAGGCGATCGCGCGCCTGGTCGCCCAGACGGCGCTCTCGCGCATCCCCGTGATCGACGGCGACCTCGACCGCGTGGTGGGCGTGCTCCACTCGTTCGACGTGCTCGAGCGCCCGGAGTCGCTGCTCGGCCGCGTGCGCCGCGTGGCCTTCGCGCCGCCGGAGCAGCCCTGCGTCGAGTTGATGCGCACGATGTTGCGCGAGCGGCGGCACCTGGCCATCGTGCGCGAGGCGTCGGGGCGCACCCTCGGATTGGCGACGCTGGAGGACCTCGTGGAGGAGTTGGTGGGCGACATTCACGACGAACACGACGACGAAGCGTCGGGGCGGGAAGGGTGAGCGACATCCGCCTTCCCGCAGATGCGCCGCGCGCCCTCCACGCGCTGCTCGCCGACTTCCTCGCGGGGCGCAAGGCGGCGCTTGCCCGCGCGGTCTCGATGGTCGAGGACGGGCGCTCTGGTGTCGACCTGCTGCTCGCGGCCCTGCATCCGCGCGTCGGACGGGCGCGGCGCATCGGCCTCACCGGGCCGCCGGGCGCGGGCAAGAGCACGCTCACGGCGCGACTCGCGGCTGCGTTGCGCGCGCAGGGGCACACGGTCGGCATCGTGGCGGTGGATCCCACCTCGCCGTTCTCCGGCGGCGCGCTGCTCGGCGACCGGGTTCGCATGGAGGAAGTGGCGCTGGATCCCGGCGTCTTCATCCGTTCGATGGCGACGCGCGGTTCGCTGGGCGGACTGGCCGGCACCACGCGCGAGGTCTGCGACGTGCTCGACGCGTTCGGCCTCGACCGCATTCTCATCGAGACCGTCGGCGTGGGGCAGAGCGAACTCGACATCGCGCGCACCGCCGACACGTCCCTGCTCGTGCTCGTGCCGGAGGCCGGTGACTCCATCCAGACGCTGAAGGCCGGACTGATGGAGATCGCCGACGCCTTCGTCGTCAACAAGGCCGATCGGCCGGGGGCGGACCGCTTGCGCAACGACATCGAGTTGATGCTCGGACTGCGCGGGGGCCAGGCGCTCAAGAATGTCCCAGCGCACCACGGGGTGGACCTGCGCCGTCTTGGACATCGCGCGGCGCAAGCAGACGCGACGCCCGCGCCGGGTGGGGCTGCCTGGGCGCATCCCGTGCTCCGCGCGGTCGGCACGACGGGGGAGGGCCTCCCCGAGACGCTCGCTGCGCTCGACGCGCACTACACATGGCTTGAGCAGAGCGGCGATCTCGGTCGCCGGCGCCGCGCGCGGTTGCGCGAGCGCGTGAAGGACGTCGTCTTCCAGCGGCTGGCGCGCCGGCTGTGGCTGGACGACGCGACGAACCAGTGGATCGACGACCAGGTGGCCGACCTCGCCGCCGGCCGCACCACGCCGTACGCCGTGGCCGATGCGCTACTGCGCCGCAGCGGCCCCCTCATGACTGGAGACTCGGCATGACCACGCCCCCTGACCTTGGGTCCTCGCTCGACGAGATGCGCGCGGAGCTGGAGCAGCTCCGCGCCGAAGTGGATCGCTGGCGCGCGCGTTTCGAGCGCGGCGAGACGCGCGACCTGGCGTGGACGAACTCCGCGCGCGAGGTCGACCCGCTCTACACTGCGCTCGATCTCGCGGGGTCCGGCGGCACGGCCTTCGAGGTGCCCGGGGCATTCCCGTTCACGCGCGGCATCCATCCCACCGGCTACCGCGGCAAGCTCTGGACGATGCGGCAGTTCGCGGGCTTCGGCTCGGCGCGCGAGACGAACGCGCGCTACAAGTTCCTGCTCGACCGCGGCACGACCGGGCTGTCGGTAGCCTTCGACTTCCCAACGTTGATGGGCTACGACTCCGACCATCCGCGCTCGGAAGGCGAGGTGGGGAAGTGCGGCGTCGCCATCAGCTCGCTGGCCGACATGGAGGTGCTCTTCGACGGCATTCCGCTCGATCAGGTCTCCACGTCGATGACGATCAACGGCCCGGCGATCATTCTCTGGTGCTTCTACATCGCTGCCGCTGAGAAGCAGGGCGTGCCGCCCGAGAAGCTGCGCGGCACCATCCAGAACGACATTTTAAAGGAGTACATGGCGCAGCATGCGTGGTGCTTCCCCATCGAGCCCGCGCTGCGCCTCATCGTGGACTGCTTTGAGTGGGGCGCGACGCACGCGCCGCAGTGGAACACCGTCTCGATCTCGGGCTATCACATCCGCGAGGCCGGGGCGACGGCGGCGCAGGAGCTCGCCTTCACGCTGGCCGACGGCTTCACGTACGTGGAGCGGGGCATCGCCCGCGGCCTCGACGTGGACGAGTTCGCGCCGCGGCTGTCGTTCTTCTGGGACATCCACAACGACTTCTTCGAGGAGATCGCCAAGCTGCGCGCCGCGCGGCGCATCTGGGCGCGGCACCTGCGCGACCGCTACGGCGCGAAGAACCCGCGAAGCTGGGTGATGCGCTTCCACTCGCAGACGGCGGGCGTCACGCTCACCGCGCAGCAGCCGATGAACAACGTCGTGCGCGTCGCGTACCAAGCGCTCGCCGCGGTGCTTGGCGGCACGCAGTCGCTGCACACGAACTCGATGGACGAGACGTTGGCCCTGCCCACCGAGCATGCCGTGGAGGTGGCCCTGCGCACCCAGCAGGTGCTCGCCTATGAAACCGGCATTCCGTCGGTCATCGATCCGCTGGGCGGATCGTACTACGTGGAGAAGCTCACCGACGACATGGAGCGCGAGGCCGAGCAGCTGTTCGCGCAGATCCACGAGCAGGGCGGCGTCGTGCGCGGCCTCGAGGACGGGTGGTTCCAGAAGCGCATTGCCGAGAGCGCGGCGCGCCAGCAGTGGGAGATCGAGCAGCGCCGCAAGCTCGTGGTGGGCGTCAACGAGTTCGTGACCGACGAGTCGCTGAGCATCCCGCTGCTGAAGATCGATGAGTCAGCGTCGCAGCAGCAGGCCGAGCGGCTGGCCCAGCTGCGTGCGTCACGCGACAACGCGCTCGTGCAGCAGCGCCTCGATGCGTTGCGACAGGCCGCGCGCGGCAGCGAGAACACCCTCCCGTACATCCTCGACTGCGCCCGCGCGTACGCCACGCTCTACGAGATCCGCGCCGCGCTCGAGGACGTGTTTGGGGCGTACAGGGAGCCGGTGTTCTTCTGATGCGGAAGCGAGTGACGGTAGACGGTAGACGGCGGACGGTTGATGAATCGCGCTCGACCGTCCACCGTCAACCGTCCACCGTCTCGAATTGGTGGCAGAACTACTTCGACGCCGGCTACCTCCGCGAATACGAGCCGCTGTTCAACCTGGAAGAAGACCGGCACCAGGTCGCGCGGCTGATCGAGATCCTCGGGCTTCCAGCGCGGGCCCGCGTGCTCGACTGCCCGTGCGGGCAGGGGCGACACGCCCACCTGCTCGCCGAGGCGGGATTCGACGTGGATGGGCTCGACCTCTCCACCACGCTGCTGGCGCGGGCCCGTGCGCGGGGCACGGGAAGGACGCTGCGCTATCGTCGCGGCGACATGCGCCGCCTTCCGGCCCGGTGGACCGGACGGTACGACGCGGTGCTCAACCTCTTCACGAGCTTCGGGTTCTTTGACGATCCGCGCGATGACGAGCGCGTGATCGCCGAGTTCGCGCGCGTGCTCCGACCCGGAGGGGTGCTGGTCTGGCACGGCGGCGATCGCGACGGCGTGATGGCGAAATTCGTTTCGCGCGACTGGTGGACAACGTCCGACGGAACGATGGTGGCGCAGGTTCGGTCGTTCGATCCGCTCACCGGCTTTCTCACCGTGGAGTCGAACTGGCGCGGGCCCCACGGGCACGAGGACCGCGTCCATCGCATCCGCCTGTACACGCCGTCGCGACTGGCCGAGCTCATGCGATCGGCGGGGTTGATCGTGGAGCAGGCGTTCGACGGCTTCACCGATGCGCCAGTGACGAGGCGCACGAGCGAGATGCTGCTGGTCGCGCGCAAGGAACCGAATCGACGGCGCTGAACGGCGTGGCCAGGAGTCAACCAGGGAGGCGGATGATGGGAACGAAGGACAAGCGCATTGACGCGTACATCGCGAAGTCCCAGCCGTTCGCGCGGCCCATCCTGGCGCACCTGCGGGACGTCGTGCATGCGGCTTCACCGTCCATCGTCGAGGACATGAAGTGGGGCATGCCGTTCTTCGTCCAGGATGGGCGCATCCTGTGCCATATGGCGGCGTTCAAGGCGCATGCCGCCTTCGGCATCTGGGACGCGGCGCGTGTGATGAATGCGGGGACCCTAAACCGCGAGGCGATGGGGAGCTTCGGACGCATCACCAACGTGAAGGACCTGCCCGCCAAGCGCACGCTCGTCGGCCACCTCAAGCGCGCCATTGCCCTCGTGGCAACGTCGCCTGCCGCGGAACGCCGCGCGCGGACGCCGAAGCCCGTGCCGCGGCTCCCCGCCGAGTTGAGCCGCGCCCTGAAGGCCGACGCTGCTCTCCGCACGCAGTGGTCGGCGCTCGCTCCGGGCTATCGACGCGAGTACGTGGAGTGGATCGCCGGGGCGAAACGCCCTGAGACGCGGGCGCGTCGGCTCGCCACGACCGTTGCCCAGGTGCGCGAGCGAAAGGGGCCGAACTGGCGCTACGCCGCCAAGCGACGCGGCTGAGCGGCCGCGCGCGTTCCTAGTATGGCGAGCGCACCGCTGCCTTCAGTTCGAGCGACCGCCCACCGCTGAACTCGAGGACCAGCGGGAGCGAGTCGCCCGCGGCCAGCTTACGCCGCAGTCCGCTCACCATCAGGTGACGCCCACCCTCGGCGAACACCACGGAGTCCCCAGGCGCCACAGGCGCCGAGTCGATGGGCATCATGTGCACCATGCCGTTCATCTCGTGCGTCATGTGCAGCGTGACTGACTCTGCCCACGGCGAGCTGGCGGCCGTGAGCGTCACACCGGCCGCCTCTGGATTGCGCAGCACCAAGTAGACGGCGGTCACCATGCCCGAATCGGCGGCGCGCGCCCACGCGTCCTGCGCGGAAAGCTTGGCGGGCGGGGCGGGGCTCTCGGCCCCCGTGCAGGCGGCGGCGAGCACGCTGATCAGAAGGAATGGGCGGAACATCGATGACCCCAGAGCGAGTGGCAGCCCCGCGCGCGGCACCGGCCGCGTCGGCTACGGCGCCAGGTTTCGAATGTACTTGGCCAGCGCCTGCATTTGCGCTTCGGTCAGGCGGTCGCCGAACGGCTTCATGTTCTTCCCCTTGCCGTTCTTCAGCACGGCGACGATCGCCGAATCCGAGCGATTGGCAAGGAATGCCGGGCTCAATGCCGGAAGCTCCGGCAGGAGCCGTTTCATGGCGGCGGAAGGGGCGCCGGCCGGCCCATGGCACTTCTGGCAATGGGCCTCGTACAGCGCCTTGGGCTCGGCGGTCGATTCGCTGCCCGTGAGCGAAGCGCCCTGTGCGAAGGCGGGAACGCCGAAGCAGGCGAGGGCGGCGAGAACGAAAAGCAGGCGCATGGCGTAGGTCGGCGTGTGCGTCGGGATGGCGGATGTCCTTCAGGGGGCGCCCTGAAAAGCTAGCGCCCAGCCGCGCGGATTCCACCGGCTTCTATTGCCGCCGCGCGTCGCGGCCGCTTATTTCTCTCCATTATGGACACACCCATCCGAGTGCTCGTCGCCAAGCCGGGGCTCGACGGCCACGATCGTGGGGCAAAGGTGGTGGCTGCCGCCCTGCGCGACGCCGGCATGGAAGTCATCTACACCGGCCTTCACCAGACGCCCGAGATGATCGCCGGCGCCGCCGTCCAGGAAGACGTGGACGTCGTCGGCCTCTCCATTCTCTCCGGCGCTCACATGACGCTCTTCCCGCGCGTCCGCGAACTGCTCGCCGAGCAGGGGCGTGACGACATCCTCCTCACTGGGGGCGGCATCATGCCCAAGGAGGACATGGAGCGTCTCGCCGCCACGGGCGTTGGCCGCCTCTTCGGACCAGGCACGCCGACGTCCGAGCTCATCGCGTACATCCGGGAGTGGTACGCCGAGCGGCAGGCGAAGGACGCGTGAGCAGCCGGCTGGCCGACGTGAGCGCCGCTGCGCGCGAGCTTGAGCAGCGGCTTCGGCTGGGCGGCGGGCCAGAGAAGATCGAACGTCAGCACCGGCAGGGAAAGCTTACGGCTCGGGAGCGCATCGCGCGGTTGAAGGATGCCGACACCGCGTTCGTCGAGTTCGGCCTCCTCGTCGCCTACGACAAGTACAACGGTGAAGCGCCCGCCGCGGGCGTGGTCACCGGGCTGGTGCACGTGGGAGGGCGCCCGTGCGTCGTCGTCGCCAACGACGCCACCGTCAAGGCGGGCTCGTGGTGGCCTGAGACGATCGGCAAGATCCTGCGCGCGCAGGAATGCGCGATGCGCTGTCACCTGCCGATCATCTATCTGGTGGACTCGGCGGGGGTGAACCTCCCGTATCAAGGCGGCGTCTTCCCCGGCCAGTACGGCGCGGCGCGCATCTTCTATTACAACTCGCTCATGCGCCGCTATCTCCACATCCCGCAGATCGCGGCGGTGATGGGCCCCTGCATCGCCGGCGGCGCGTATCTCCCGGCGTTGAGCGACGAGATCCTAATGGTGAAAGGCACGTCCTTCATGGGGCTCGGCGGTCCGAACCTCGTGAAGGGCGCGACCGGCGCGGCGATCGACGCCGAAACGCTTGGCGGCGCGAGCACGCACACCGGCATCTCCGCCGTCGCGCACTATGCGGTGGAAGACGACGCGGCCTGCCTGGCGAAGATCCGCGACCTCATCGGCCGCCTCGCGCCACCCGAACGCGTGGCGCCCTACGATCCAGACGCAGCGCCTGGCGCCGATCCGTCCACGCTGTACGACCTGCTCCCCAACGACCACCGCATGCAGTACGACATGCACGCGGTTCTGCGCACGATTCTGGACGATGGCGCGCTCGACGAGTTCCAGCCCGACATCGCCCGCGAGATGATCTGCGGCGATGCCCGCATCGAGGGGATGCCGGTTGGTGTGGTCGCGAACCTGCGCCACCTCGTGAAGGGCGCGCACGGAGCGGGAGCTCGCTTCGGCGGCATCATCTACACCGAGAGCGCGGAGAAAGTCGCGTACTTCATCCAGCGCTGCGACCGGCACGGCATTCCGCTCCTGTTCGTGCAGGACGTGTCCGGCTTCATGGTCGGCAAGGACGCCGAGCACTCCGGAATCATCCGCGCGGGGGCGCACTTCGTCGAAGCGATGGCCACGACCAGCGTGCCGAAGATCGTCCTCACCCTGAACCACGCCTCCGGCGCCGGCTACTACGCGATGGCGGGGCAGGGCTTCGACCCGGACTTCATCTTCTCGTGGCCCACCGGGCGGATGGCGGTGATGGAGGGGGAGTCGGCCGTGCAGGCGGTGCATGGCCCCTCGCTCGAAGAGGCCAAGAAGGCGGGCTTCGATCCGTCCGACGACTTGAAGGCCGCCGTCGAGGCGATGCGCGCGGACTACGAGCACCAGCTCGATGCTCGCTTCGCCGCTGCGCGCGGCTACGTGGACACCATCGTCTACCCCGAAGACACGCGCACCGTGCTCGGCATCGCGCTGCGCGCCGCCTGGCAGAACCCTGGGCCGCACCTCGGCCCCTTCGTCCTGCCGAGCCGGCTGGGAGGCGATGAGTGAGCAGGGTCGTGCGCGTCGCCGGAGGGCAGGGCTTCTGGGGCGACTGGCCGGAGGCGCCGCGCCGGCAGGTTGAGGGTGGTCCGGTGGACTACCTGATGCTCGATTACCTCGCCGAAGTCACGATGTCCATTCTGCAGAAGCAGAAGGAACGCGACCCGGCGATGGGGTACGCGCGCGACTTCGTTGGCGCAATGGAGAGCGTCCTGCCTGCTGTCGCCGAGCGCGGCGTGAAGGTCATCGCCAACGCCGGCGGCGTGAACCCCGAGGCGTGCGCTGCGGCCGTGCAAGCGATGGCCGCGCAGGCAGGGCGAACAGGCGCGCTTCGCATCGGCATCGTCACCGGCGACAACCTCCTGCCGCGCCTCGACGAGCTGCTGGCTGGCGGGCACGAACTGCGCAACATGGACACAGGCGAGGCGCTCTCCATGGTGCGCGACCGCGTCATCGCCGCGAACGCGTACATCGGCTCCACGCCCATCGTGGAGGCGCTCGCACGCGACGCCAACGTCGTGATCACGGGGCGCAGCACCGACACGGCGCTCACGATGGCGCCGCTCCGCCACGAGTTCGGGTGGGGCGCTGCCGACTGGGATCGGCTGGCGGCGGGGATCATCGCCGGCCACATCATTGAGTGCGGCGCGCAGTGTTCCGGCGGCAACTGCCTGCACGACTGGCGCAGCATCCCGGACCTCGCTGACGTCGGCTACCCCATCGTCGAGGGAAGCGCCGACGGCAGCTTCGTCGTGACCAAGCACGCGGGCACGGGCGGTCGCGTCAGTGTCGAGACGGTCACGGAGCAGCTCGTCTACGAGATGGGCGATCCCCACGCCTACATCACACCCGACGTGGTCGCCGACTTCACGTCCATCCAGCTGGCGCCCGACGGCCTCGACCGAGTCCGGGTCTTCGGCATCCGCGGGGCGCCGGCGACGGACAAGCTCAAGGTCTCGATCGCTTATCGGTCGGGCTACAAGGCGGTGGGCTCGCTGGTGTACGCGTGGCCGGATGCGCTGGAGAAGGCGCAACTCGCCGATCGCGTCCTGCGCGAGCGCCTCGATCGGCTTGGCCTGCGGTTCGAGAAGGTGCTCGGCGAATTCGTCGGTGCCTCGGCCACGCATGGGCCGCTCGCAGGCGACGCGGGGCGCCAAGCCCCCGAGGTCCAGTATCGCATCGGCGTGCGGGACGCGGACAAGAAGAAGGTCGAGCGTTTCACGCGCGAGATCGTTCCGCTTGTGCTCAACGGACCGCCGAGCGTGACGGGCTTCGCCGGCGGACGGCCGAAGGTCGAGGAGATTGTGGCCTACTGGCCCGCGTTGGTGGACAAGTCGGTCGTGCAAACCCGCGTGGAGGTTCGCTGATGCGCGTCCGTCTGCTCGACATCGCCCACGCGCGCTCCGGCGACAAGGGAGACACGGCCAACGTCGGCGTCATCGCGTTGAAGCCAGAGTGGTACCCCCTGCTCGAACGCCATCTCACGCGCGAGTGCGTCGCCCGTCACTTCGCCGGCGTGATCGAGGGTGGCGTGGAGCGCTACGAACTTCCCAACTTGAAGGCGCTCAACTTCCTGCTGCATGGCGCCCTCGACGGCGGCGGCACGCTGTCGCTGAAGACAGATGCACAGGGCAAGGTCTACTCCACCGCGCTGCTTCGCGTTGAATTGGACATCCCCGACGACGAAGCGCGCGTCGCGGGCCTTCCGGCCGCACCATGAGCGACGAACCCCGCCTTCGCATCGCCATCTTTGGGGGCATCGGCCGCGCGACGCTCGCGCGCCCCAGCAACCAGAACGCGCTGGACCAGCGCACCGTCGTTGAACTGCGCCACGCGCTTGAGGAGTTCGAAGCCGACGGCGAGGTGCGCGCCGTGCTCATTGCCGGGGAGGGCGACCACTTCTGCGCTGGCAACGATCTGGCCGATCTCGCTGCGACGCTCGAGTCCACGGAGGGCGGGGAAGCCGAGGATGCCTCGGCGCTCGGCCGGCTCTTCCTTGGCGTGCGGCAGATGAGCAAGCCGGTGATCGCGGCGGTGCAGGGGCGCGCGCTCGCCGGTGGCGCCGGGCTCGCCACGGCCTGCGATGTCGTGCTCGCGCGCGAGGATGCCACGTTCGGCTATCCGGAGGTTCGGCTCGGCACCGTGCCCGCCATCGTAATGACGATGCTGCGGCGCTCGGTGGGCGAGAAGCACGCCTTTGATCTGATCGCGAGCGGTCGGTTGGTGCAGGCCGCAGAGGCCGAGCGCATCGGGCTCGTGAGTCGCGTGCTGTCGCGCGCCGCGTTTGAGTGCGAAGTCGAGCGCATTGTGCTCGGCCTCGCGTCGCACTCGTCACGCGGCATGGCGTTCACCAAGCGGCTGTTCTACGCGCTGGATGGGATGGACTTCCGCGAGGGCCTTGATGAAGGCGTGAAGGTCAATGCCGAGGCGCGCGCCGCCGCGGAGCCGAGTCCCGCGCGGTCCAAGGAGTAGCGAATGCTCGTCGTGTACGGCGCCACGGGGTACACAGGACAACTGGTCGTGGAGGAGTGCCTGGCGCTCGGCTTGCGCCCGGTCCTGTCCGGGCGCAACGGCGCGGCGGTCGCCGCGCTCGCCGCGCGACACGGGCTCGAGCTCCGCGTCGCCCCGCTGGATGATCCGGCAACGCTCGATGCGGTGTTGCGCGGGGCGACGGTCGTGCTGCACTGCGCGGGACCGTTCTCGCGCACGGCTCGCCCCATGGCCGAGGCCTGTCTGCGCCTGGGTGTGCATTACCTCGATATCACCGGTGAGATCGCCGTCTTCGAGGCGCTCGCCGCGCGCGATGCGCAGGCGCGCAGTGTCGGAGTGATGCTGCTTCCCGGGGTGGGCTTCGATGTCGTGCCCAGTGACTGCCTTGCCGCGCATCTGAGCCGTCGTTTGCCCGGGGCGACGTCGCTGGTGCTCGCCTTCCACGGTGGGGGCGGACTCTCGCGCGGCACCGCGACGACGATGGCAGAGAACGCTGGAGGCCCCGGCGCGGTCCGTCGGGACGGTCGCATCGTGGCGGTGCCGCCGGGTTGGAAGTCGCGGCGCGTGGAATTCGGCGACCGCGCCCGGGAAACGGTGACGATTCCGTGGGGCGACGTCTCCACCGCCTTTCACAGCACCGGGATCCCGAACATCGAGGTGTACGTCGCGCTCTCTCGCTCCGCCATTCGCTCGCTGCGCTGGTCGCGGTTTGTCGCGCCTCTGCTCCGAACCGGCTTTGTGCGCCGCCGGCTGGTCGCGTCCATCGCCCGCCGCCCCGCCGGTCCCTCCGCCGACGCGAGGGTGCGGTCGCACGCGGCGTTATGGGGTGAGGCCCGCGATGCCTCGGGCCGCTCCGTCTCCGCGCGGTTGACGACCCCCGACGGATACACGCACACGGCGCAGGCGGCGGCTCGCATCGCGCAGCGCGTGCTGGCGGGCGGCGCCAAGGCCGGCTTCCAGACGCCCTCGCGCCTGCTCGGCGCCGACTTCATTCTTGAACTGCCCGGTTGCGTCCGCACCGACCTGTGAAGCGACCGCCTACCACCAAGGACGAAGGCCAATGACACCACGCACGACCATCAAGCTCATCTTAGCCCTCGCGGGCATCGTGCTGTTCGGCGCGGGGATTCGGCTGGAGATGAACCAGCTGCGTTGGATCGGTCTGGGGCTGGTGGCGGTGGCGTGGGTGCTGCGGTTCTGGAAGGGAAAGGAGACCTCGTCCAACAGCGAGAAGTGACGGTGGACCGTTGACGGTGGACGGTGGATCACCGCGTGGGCCGAGGCGCCCATGACAAAAGCCCGAGGGCCATCTGGCCCCCGGGCTTCTCATTTCTGGCAACGGCGTAGCCGGTTCTACCGTCTACCGTCCACCCTCCACCGTCCGCAGTTCACGCGTGCAACTCGTACCGCCCCTCGCGGATGTCGCGCGAGCCGGCCTTCACGCCGAGTCCGACGCTCGCCCCTAGGGCGATGGCGGCGCCGCCGCCAAGATGAACGAGCGGCAGCCACGAGATCACGTTCACCACGGGGATCGCGACCAGGAAGGCGGCGACGCCCACCACCCAAGGCACGGCTGGCTTGTGCGCTCCGTCCACGAAGCGCAGGCGGTCGCGAACGAAGCGGCGTGCGGTGCCGTAGCCCATGATGGCGCCGACGAAAATGAGAGCCGAGGAAAGTAGGAACGTGATCATATGCCCCTCCGGTTGATCTCTCTACGCGGCTGGGCAGCCGACGGTTTCAACTGGGCGTCCGTGGCGAGGACCCGCTATTCTTCCTCGCATGCCCGCCGTCCCCGAGCTTCTTGCCCCCGCCGGCAGCGTGGATGCCGTTCGCGCCGCCGTCGCCAATGGGGCGAACTCCATCTACCTGGGGGCCTCGAAGTTCAACGCGCGGGATGAGGGCGCCCAGCTCTCGCTCGACGACCTCGAGATCGCCTGTCAGATCGCGCATGCCCATGGCGTCCGCGTCTACATGACGCTGAACACGCTGGTGAAGCCGTCGGAGCTCGAGGACTGCCTGCAGTACCTTGGCGAGTGCATTGAACGCGGCATCGACGCGGCCATCGTGCAAGACATCGGCCTCGTGCGGCTCATCCAGGCGGTCTATCCCGGCTTCGAGATCCACGGCTCAACGCAAATGACGGTGCACGACGCCAGCGGGGCGCGCGTCATGCGCCGACTTGGCGTCGGGCGCGTCGTGCTCGCCCGCGAGAACACCCTCGACGACATCCGCGAGATCCGGGCGGCCGTCCCCGACCTCGGCCTCGAGAGCTTCGTGCACGGGGCGCTCTGCATTTCGTACAGCGGCCAGTGCTTCATGTCCGGGATGATCTCCGAACGGAGCGCCAACCGGGGGTCCTGCGCGCAAAGCTGCCGCAAAGACTACGTCCTCACCGACGCCGACTCGAACGTGGAGCTCGATCGCGGCTACCTCATCTCCGCCAAGGACCTCGGCGCCTACGACCATCTGGCGGAGATCGCCGATGCGGGCATCGTCTGCCTGAAGGTGGAGGGACGCAAGAAGAAGCCCGAGTACGTGGCCACGGTCACGAAGGGATACCGGGAGTGGCTGGATCGCGTGCGCGCGGGCACGTTCACGCCGCCGACGTTCGAGGAGACCGCTCCATTGGTGCAGATCTTCAGTCGTGGCTTCACTGGCGGGATGTACGGCGGACGGGCGGGGCGCGACTACATCACGCGCACCCAGCCCGACAACCGCGGGTTGGAGCTGGGGGTCGTCGAGGGCTTCGCGGACGGCGAGGTTGTCGTCGACGTCCGCATCCCCGTCACCGTAGGCGACGGAGTGGGCTTCGAGCCGCCGAGCGGCGGCCATATGGAATCCGTGGGATTCGCGGTCACCGAGGTCCGCACCATCGAGCAACGGGAGGGTCGCTGGCGCCAGGCGCTCACGTCGCGAGTGCGCGTCGCTTCCGGGTGGAAGGTGTTTCGCACGAGTGACGCCCAACTCCTCGGCGTCGCGCGTGCATCGTTCGCGGCGCTCGCCGATGAAGGGCGGCCGCGCCGCGCGCGGCTCGACGTCCGTCTCTTCGGCGCCGCTGGCGCGCCGCTCAAGGCGGTCCTGAGCGCCGAGGGAGAGACCGTCACGGAGCATTCCGATGCCCCGCTCACGCCGGCGAGCAAGCGTCCTCTCGACGTGGCGCAGCTGCGCGAGCAATTCGGCCGGCTGGGGGAGACGCCGTTCGCGCTTGGCGCGCTCGACGTGTCAGGGCTTGGCGCGGGCCTCTTCCTCCCGGTTTCAGAGCTCAACCGCATGCGGCAGCGCGCGACCGAGGAGTTGTCGCAGCGCCGAGACTGGGCCCACGCGGCAGTGGTGGCTGAGCGCACCGAGCGCATCCAGGGCGCGGTGCGGCTTGGGGATGCCAGCCATCAAGAGGCAGGCGCCTTCGGCCTCATTGCGGAGGTGTTCGACCTCGACGACGCGCGGGCGGCCGCCGGCGCCGGCGCCACGGAAGTCGTGGTCGATCCCTTCTTGCGCCACCCGGCGCCGCCGCGTGCTCGCGTCTCGGCGCTCGCCAAGGAGCTGGCGGCGCAGGGTGTGCTGCTGCGCATCCGGACGCCGAGCGTCGTTCGCCCCGAAGAGCGGCGCTCACTCCAGCCATGGCTCGATCTCGCGCTGCCGATGCTCAGCGGGCATCTCGGGCTGGTCGCCGAACTTGGCGACGCTTCCCGCGACGTCGTCGCCGACTATGCGGTGAACTGCTTCAATGAGCACGCGGCGCGCGAGATGTTCGCGATGGGCGCGCGACGGATCACCGTTTCGGTGGAACTGACGGCGGAGGAAATCGCCCAGCTCGTCGCCCCGTGGCATGGCGCCGGGTTCGAGGTCTTCCTCTTCGGCCGTCCCGAGGGAATGAACTTGGAACACTGCGTCCTCTCCGCAGCGTTCGACCGGGAACCGACCACCTGCCGCGACCTGTGCGTGCAAAAGCACCCACACGTCGTGCTCACCGATCCGACCGGGTATGCCTTCCCGTTGGCCACTGACAGCGCCTGCCGCAACCGGCTGCTCCATTCGCGGCCGGTGGATGGCTCGCAGTACCTGCCGCGGCTCTGGCGCGCTGGCGTGCGCAGCTACCGTGCCGTGTTCAACGTGCGGGGCGATCGCGTCGCCGAGATCATCGGCGCGTACCGTTCGGCGCTCGACGCCCTCGCCGCCGGGGAGCCCGCCAGGTTGGATGCCGTCCGCGGCATCCTAGGCGATCAGTACACCCGCGGCCATTTTGCGAGGGCGGTGTAGCGCGTCGGCCTGCTCCAGCACGTCGTAATCCACCGTCCACCGTCCACCGTCAACCGTCAGCATCTCAATGGACGATTCTCTCTTCTTCACCGACTCCCACCTCGCCGTGCGCGAGATGGTGCGCGCCTTCGCCCGTGACGAGGTCGCTCCCATCGCCGCTCATCACGACGAGACCCAGGAGTTCCCGTGGGAAACGGTGAAGGGAATGGCCGACCTCGGCCTCCTCGGCATCCCGTGGGACGAGGCCCTCGGTGGCAGCGGCTTCGACACCATCGCGTACATGATCGCGATTCATGAGATGGCGAAGGTGTGCGCGTCGCATTCCATCACCATCTCGGCGCACACGACGCTGGGCACCTCGCCGATCGTGCACTTTGGCAGCGCCGCGCAGAAGGCGCGGTACGTGCCGCTGCTCGCGTCGGGCAAGGTCATCGGCGGGTTCGGCCTCACCGAGCCCGGGGCCGGGAGCGACGCCGGCGGCACGCGCACCACGGCGGTGCGGAAGGGCGACCACTATGTGCTGAACGGTACCAAGCGCTTCATCACGCACGGTGGCGTCGGTGAGATCTTCCTGGTGACCGCGGTGACGGACGCGACGCGCGGGACCAAGGGGATCACCTCGTTTATCCTCACCAAGGAGACGTGCAACCTCGAGGCGGCCCGCCGCGCGGGGATCGGCCACGACGACACCCTGCCGGTGATGAAGGGGTTCAGGGCGGGGAAGAAGGAGGACAAGCTCGGCTGGCGCGCCTCCGACACCCGCGAGCTGATCTTCGAGGACGTCGAGGTGCCGGTCGAGAATCGTCTGGGCGAGGAGGGCGAGGGGTTCGTCAACTTCATGCAGACGCTCGACGCCGGCCGCGTGGGCGTGGCGGCGCTCTCGCTCGGCATCGCGGAAGGAGCGCTGAATGCGGCGCTCCAGTACAGCACGGAGCGGCGGCAGTTCGGCCAGCCCATCGCGCACTTCCAGGGCGTGTCGTTCCAGCTCGCCGACATGGCGACCGAGGTGGAGGCGGGGAAGCACCTCGTCTATCACGCCGCGTGGCTGTCGCAGCAGGGCAAGCCGTACCGCCGCGAGGCGAGCATGGCCAAGCTCTTCTGTTCCGAGTTGGCGATGCGGGCCACCACGAAGGCCGTGCAAATCCACGGTGGGTACGGCTACACCAAGGACTACCCCGTGGAGCGCATGATGCGCGACGCGAAGGTGTGCGAGATCGGCGAGGGGACCAGCGAAATCCAGCGCATCGTGATCTCGCGCCAGATGCTCAAGGACCTGCTGCGGTAGAAGCGACAGCCCCGGCGCCGACGGGCGCGCTCACGTGAGCGATCGGCGACGCAGGACGAGGTAGGCGACGACGGACGCAAGCGCCCCGAGCGTGTCCATCAGCATGTCCTTCTGCGCGTCCCAGATGTCGCCCTAGCTGCCAAGGAAGTTGGCGCCGGCCTCGGCGTTGCCTCCGTACGCGGCGTACGCCCACTCGATGAGCTCATAGGACATCGCTACGAAGCCGATGGTGAAGACCGCGAAGGCGGCCGCCCAGGGCCAGCGCATCACGCGGTGGCGCTGCAACCCCTCGAGGATGCCGAAGGCGAAGAAGCCCACGGAGAAGTGGCCGATGCGGTCGAACATGTTCCGCTCGAAGCCGAAGAGCGTCCCGAACCAGTCGAAGGGGACGCGCTCGAACGTGTAATGGCCGCCGATCGTGTGCCAGTACGGCAAGAAGGCCATGAGCGCGTATGCGACGGGCGAGAACCGCACGCCCCGGCGGTAGAGCAGGACGAGGGCCGCGACCAGCGCGACGATCGGCACATTCTCCGCCACCCAGGTGGCGCGATCGTACGGGCCAATCGCCCCCCAGGTGAAGAGCGCCAGATAGCCGAGGAGCAGTATGGCGGGGGTGCGCTGTGCGCCTGCGTCGACGGGGTCTTCCATGGGCTGCCCTCCGGTGGTGACGCGCGAGATGACCGAAGGAGAGTGTACGCCCCCGCCGGCAAACGCGACAGCCACGGCGTTGCGCAGCCCCATCGGCTGTTCGTCGTCCACCGTCCACCGTCCACCGTCCACCGTCCACCGTCTGCCTTCTCTCCCATCCCCATTGAATCCCAGCGCCGCCGAGGTTACCCTGCGCGTGGCGGGTCGTCCCCGCCTCAGGACCCTCCGTGCGCCGGCGACCGCGGCCCGCGGGTCCTCTCACCCTCGCGTTTGGCGGAGTTGTTTCGTGCCCGATCGCAAGCACGGCCGTACCATCCTGGACGGTGCCCCGATGGCGCTGCACTTCGCAGCGGCCATGGGCGGACACGCGTTCCTGGCGGCGTTGGCTTGGACGATTGCGCGCCTGGGGGAGACGCCACCGACTGTCGTGCGTCGGGGTGACGGCATCCAAGTGATGCCGGGCACCCTGGGCCACACCACCCTTTGGCCACGCCGCCGGACGGCGCGAGTGCGGTCGCCCTCGCCTGTGCGCGGCTCGTTCATCCATGAAGAGAGAGATCCTCATCTCGGCGACGCAGCGGGAAGTGCGCGTTGCCATCCTCGAGGACGACCAGCTCGTTGAGCTGCAGGTCGACCGACCGGAAGCTCGGCGCATGGTCGGCGACATCTACTGGGGGAAGGTGGACGCGGTGCTGCCCGGGTTACAGGCGGCCTTCGTCGACATTGGCACGGAGAAGAGCGCCTTCCTCCACAACTCGGACCTCGCCTATGACGAGGACGATGATGATGATGCCGACGATGAGCTCGAGGAACCGGCGGAGGTCGAGCAGCCGGACAGCCCCGAAGCGGCCGCCGCGGAGGTAGTTCCCCCCGCGCCGAAGCCGCGCGGGCGCAGACGCCGCAAGGAGCCGCCGCAGATCCAGGATGCCCTGAAGAAGGGACAGGAGATCATTGTGCAGGTCTCCAAGGAGCCCATCTCGTCCAAGGGGCCTCGCGTCACGGCGCAGGTGTCGCTGGCGGGCCGGTTCCTCGTCTACATGCCGTTCGCGTCGCGCGTCGGTGTGTCACGCAAGATCGGCGACCGCGCCGAGCGCCAGCGTCTCCGCGCGCAGGTGGAAAGCGTGATGCCCAAGAACTCCGGCGGCGTGATCGTGCGCACGGTCGGCGAGGACGTCACGCAGGAGACGTTCAAGCGCGAGCTCGACACGCTCATCGGCCAGTGGAACCGCATCAACAAGAAGACGCGGTTCGTGGGCAAGCCGCCCAAGCTGCTCCACCGCGAGACCTCGCTCACGCGCGGCATCATCCGCGACCTGTTCTCCACCAAGGTGGATCGGCTCACGGTCGATTCGCGGCAGCTGCACAACGAGATCGTCGAGTATCTCAACGGGATTGCGCCCGAACTTGTCGAGCGTGTGCAGCTCTACGAGGACAAGAAGGGGCTCTTCGACCACGAGGGGATCGAGACGGAGATTCGCGACCTCTTCAAGCGACGCTGCGACCTGCCCTCCGGTGGCTACCTCATCATCGAGCCCACCGAGGCGCTGGTCAGCGTGGACGTGAACTCGGGGCGGTACACCGGCAAGAAGGACCCCGAGAAGACGATCCTGCGCACCAACCTCGAGGCGGCGCGCGAACTGGCCCGCCAAATGCGCCTGCGCGACGTGGGGGGCATCATCGTGGCGGACTTCATCGACATGGAGTCGCGGCAGAATCGCGACAAGGTGCTGCAGGAGCTGCGCACGCATCTCGGCCGCGACCGAGCGCGCACGAAGGCCTTCTCGGTCAGTGACCTCGGCCTCATCGAGATGACCCGGCAACGGGTCCGTCAGAGTCACCTGCAGTCCATGACGGAGCCGTGCGAGGTGTGTCACGGCACGGGGCGCGTCTTCACGTCCGAAACGATCGTGCGCCGGATGGAGCGCTCGGTGCGCCGCATGGGCGCGGAAGGCCGGCGCGACCACCTGCTGGTGCGGCTGCACCCGGACACGGCGATGTACGTGCTGGAGCAGGAGCCCGATCTGATGAAGAAGTTGGAGAAGGGGCTCGGCTTCAACGTCGAGATGCGCGACGATCCGCTCCTGCGCCCGGATGAGTTCAAGCTCGTCGTGAAGGGGGCGGGAAGAGATGTGACGCAGCAGTATGCGGTGGCGTAGGACTTGGACGGTTGACGGTTGACGGTGGACGGTTGACGGTGGACGGTTGACGGTGGACGGTGGAGGGAGCGAGAGATGAGTGCGTATCGAGGTGCCAAAACCACACCGCGCGGCCCGACGTCGACCGTCCACCGTCCACCGTCCGCCGTCCACCGTCGACTGTCTCTCACCCTCGCTCTGCTCCTTCTGAGCGCGTGCCGCGCCGAGCGCGCCGAACCACCCCGACGCGTGCTCGGCGGCATGGTGACGTTGGTCCCCGCCGCGCCGGCCCCGCGCCCTGAGGTGGACACCGCCGTCTTCGTCGTCCCCGCCGACTCGCTGATCCCCAACGACGCTCTCGGCCGGGCGATTCGGCGCGGGCGCGCGATCGCCGTCGCGACGCGCGATTCGCTTCGGATGGATCGCTCGAGCGCGTTGCGTTGCGTGTCGTGCCACCTCGACGTCGGAACGAAGCGCGGCGCGCTCCCGTGGGTCGGCGCGTACGCCAAGTATCCGCGCCTCGACGCCCGCGGGGGCGTCCTGACGGTCCACGAGCGGATCAACGTCTGCCTGCGACGCAACCTGCGGACGACTGCTATGCGGCCGGATGACCCGCGCATGGAGGCGCTCGTCGCCTACATCGCCTTCCTGTCGCGCGGCGTCCGGCTGGGTGGCAGCGTAGAGGGGCAGGGAGACGATACCGTCACCGTCGCCGTTGGGAACGCGACCGAAGGGGCGACGGTCTGGCGGGCGAAGTGCGCCGAATGCCACGGAGCCAGTGGCCAGGGGACGCCCAAGGGGGGCGCGGTCTGGGGGCGAAAGAGCTTCACCATCGCGTCGGAAATGGCGAACTGGCAAACGTTTGCGGGCTTCCTGCGGGGACACATGACCGACGCCAACCGCCGGAACCTGCTCAGCGAGCGCGAAGTCGCGGACGTCACGAGTTATGTCCTTCGCCAGGGACGCGCGCGGTAATCGCTAGTCTGGGTCAGAAATCGCAGTCCGAAATCGCGATCCCAAGTCCATATCCTCAATCAGCATCAGGACTTGACCTAGCTCGAAACCGATGATATAGTACTAGGCTCGCTATCAGTATTGGCTTTTTCGAGTCCTTCCATGTCCTACGCCATCATCCGCACCGGCGGCAAGCAGTACCGCGTCGAGCCGGGCAAGTCGCTGCGCATTCCGTCGCTTCCGGGCGACGTGGGCACGCGCGTCGAGTTTAACGAAGTGCTCCTCGGCTCCGACGGCTCCAACGTCCGCGCTGGCGTTCCCACGCTGAGCGGCGCCAAGGTCACTGCCGACATTACCAAGCAGGGGCGCGGCGATAAGATCGTCGTCTTCAAGTTCCGCCGCCGTAAGAACTATGCCCGCAAGCAGGGGCACCGGCAGGGCTTCACCGAAATCAAGGTCCGCGACATCACCCTCGGGTGAGTCGTACCACGAGAGGATATCATGGCTCATAAGAAAGGCGTAGGCTCCTCCCGCAACGGCCGCGATTCGAATCCGAAGATGCGCGGCATCAAGAAGTACGGCGGCGAGAAGGTCGAGGCGGGGAACATCATCCTCCGCCAGTGCGGCACCAAGTGGCATCCCGGCAACAACGTCGGGCTCGGCACGGACTACACCATCTTCGCCCTCATCGACGGCGTGGTGAAGTTCGAGCACAAGAGCAAGAGCCGCTATAAGGTGTCGGTGTATCCGGCGGCGTAAGCGCGATCCGCGAAAGCTCAGAGGGCCCGCCAAGTTCGGCGGGCCCTCGGTGTTTTGCGCCCAAGTGAGTGACGGTGGACGGTCGACGGTCGACGGTGGATGCAGCGGTCAACCGTCTACCGTCCACCGTCCACCGTCCGCCGTTCATACGGCTCCATATGCACCATCACTCCTCTTACCCTCGGCTGCGCCTCGCGGATCGTGCTCTTCACCAGGCCGCCCAGGCTGTGCGCCGCGGCGAGCGACATCGCCGGGTCGGCCTGCACGTGGATCTCCACGTGATAGCTGAGGCCGGAACGCCGGATGAGCAGCTTCTCGATCGCCGAGACGCCAGCAACCTGCTCCGCCACGTCGCGCACCGACTGCACGATGTCCTCGCCGGGGTGGCGGTCCATCAGGTCGCGGAGCGCCGTGCGGAGGATGGAGAGGCCGTTGTAGAGAATCACCAACGCCGCCACGAGCGCCGCCCAGTCGTCGGCGGCCTCCCAGCCCGGCCCCTTCCACACGGCGATGCTGATGCCGATGAAGGCGGCCGCGCTGGTGATCGCGTCCGACAGATGATGCCAGGCGTCCGCCTTGACCGCGTTGCTGCCGACCTCCGCCCCGACCGCGTCCACCGTGCGCGCCAAGAGCGACTTGGTCACCACGACCGCGACGAGGACGATGAGCGTCCAGGGCGCCGGGGCGTGATGCGGGGTCTGAATCTCGCGGATCGCCGCCACCGCGATGCCGACCGCGGCCCCGAGGAGCATCAGCGCCACCGTCGCGCTGGCGACCGTCTCGGCCTTTCCATACCCGAAGGGATAGTCGTCGTCCGGGTCGCGACTGGCGATGCGCAGGCCGCCCCAGACGATGAGCGATGAGAAAATGTCGGCGGAGGACTCGATCGCGTCGGCGATGAGCGCGTACGAGTGCCCGAAGACGCCGGCCAGCAGCTTTACGAGCGCCAGGGCGGCGTTCGTGATCATGCCGAATTGGGCGGCGCGAACGCCCCGGTCGAAGTCACTGCGCATGCCGGAATCTACCGAACCGGCGTGGGGGCAGGTACTCGCCGGAAACCCGGCGGCGTCCGCGTGCGTAGAGCATGCAACGACGGCTTCTGCCGGGAGGATGTATGGGCTTGCTCGACAAGCTGCAGGTGGAACTGAACCGCGCCGGCAAGGCGGCGCAGGATGCCCTCGACGAGGGGCGGCTTCGGTTGGAGATCTTCCGGGTGCGCCAACTGGCGGACAAGGCCGCGCAGGCGCTTGGCTACGCGGTCTACCGCGCCAAGGCGAAGGGAGAGGAACTCGACGCGGCGGCCTGGGAACGGCTGTCGGCGACGTTGCGCGACCACGAGGCGGAAGCGACACGCCTCGACGCGGAGCTCGCGAAACTGAAGGAGAGCGATAGCGCTCCGGCCGCGTCGGCCGAGGCCGAGGCGCCTCCGCCGGCGGCGGAAGAGCCGCCCAAAGACCCGCCGTCGGCCTGAGCTAGCGGCCCAGCACGCGGCGCGCGAGCGCCACGTCATCGGTGCAGAGGCCATCGACGCCCCAACCCGCGAGGCGCTCGATGGCCTCGGGCGTATTCGCCGTCCAGGCGATGACGCGTCCGCCCGCGGCATGCACCTCGCGTACCAGCGCCTCGTCCACGTACTCGGCGAGCTGCCACAGGTCGCGTCCCTCCACGGAGCGCACGGAAGCCGCGGGATCGAGGTGGCGACTGACCTCGAGCACCCCTCGTGGAATCTCGGGGGCGAAGGCGGCGGCGTCAGCGACCATCCGATGGTCGAAGGCGTGCACCGCGCACGGCCCCCCGTGGCGGCGCAAGATGCGCAGCGCCGGCTCCGCCGTGCCCGGCCCCTTCAGCTCGCAATAGAGCACGGCCCGCCCGCGGAGCAACTGCGCGACGTCGTCCAGCGTGGGGATGGCGCTGCCATCCGGCAGGCGAAACGTGGCCAACTCACCGCTCGTCAGGGCGGAAACGGGTCGCCCAGCCAGCGCGGGATCCGGCGACGCCCCCTTGGGCAGGAAGTCGTGGTGTACCACCACCACCCCGTCCGACGTGCAGTGGACGTCCAGTTCCACCCCGTCAGCGCCCAGGTCGAGCGCGCGCTGGAAGGCGGGGAGGGTATTTTCGAGGTGGTCGCGGTTGGCCCCGCGGTGGGCGATAAGCTCAATCACGGGTGCAGGGAGCAGGGAACAGGGTGGGGTGCACCGAAAGGGTGCAGGGTGGAGTGCAGGGGCGCCGGGGGGTATCGGATGGTGGACTGTCGGCCGGTCTGCGTCAACCCGGGCCTTAACGTCGCGATGAGGGGAGCGTCCAAAGTGGTGAGCGCATGAGCGAAACAGACCGCGACGCCGACGCCCAGGCCGATGAGGCGCTGATTTCCCGATGGTTGGGAGGCGATCAACGGGCGGCGACCCAGATCGTGGAACGGCACGCCCAGGCGCTCGCCCGGTACGCGGCCTCGCAGGGGGTGCGCGACGGGATCGAGGAGCTGGTGCAGGACACGTTCGTGCGGGCGTTTCACGCGATGGAGTCGTTCCGGGCGGAGAGTTCGCTGCGCACGTGGCTGTTCACGATCCTCAAGCGGTTGGTGCTCGACCGGCAACGGGCCGAAAGGCGCCAGCGCAACCAGGTGGAGCTGGACGAAGGACACGCGGTGCAGGAGTTCGACGCCCTGGATGGAATGGTGGCGGACGAGGCGATGCTCCGCGTGCGGCAGGCGGTGGCCCGGTTGTCCCCGTTGCAGCGCGAGGTCTTCACGCTGCGGGTGACGGAAGGGCTGCCTTACACGGAGATCGCGAAGGTCGTGGGGAGCACGGAAGGCGCGTGCCGAGTGCACTACCACAGCGCGATGCGAGCGGTGAAGGAGTTCTTGAGCGATGACTGACTGTCCTGATGGCCTGATGCGCGACCTGCTTCCCGAATACGCCGTGGGCGTGACGGGAGTGGACGATGCGGCGCGCGTGTCGGCGCACCTCGCCACATGCGAGGCGTGCCGGGCCGAACTCGCCCTGCTCAAGCAGGCGAGGGCCGGCCTGTCGCTCGGTGTGCCGCGAATGGACGTGGCGGCGATCGTCAGCGCGCTGCCGGCGCCGGCCACGGCTTCGCGGCCACTGCGTGCGGCGCCGCGTTGGACCATCGGCCGGCACGTTTGGCAGTTCGCGACCGCGGCCGGGCTAGTGCTGCTCGTCGGCGGCGGGTTGATCTGGCAGCGCGACAGGGCTGCGCCGACGGCGCTGGTGGCCGACACGGCGGCGGTGGCGACTGCAACGGAGGAGCCGGTGGCGGTCACGCCCGCGAGCGCGGAAAGCGGTATCTCGTTTGGCGGCGGTTTGTCGGATCTCTCGTTGGAAGATTTGCAGGCATTGCTGGGCCAGATGGACTCTCTGAAGACCCTACCCAGCACGGACCCCGAGTCGATGACGCCCGTCATCGCGATGAACGAAGGAGGCACGACGCCATGAAGCACCTGATTCGCGTGGGACTCGCGCTGGGCCTGGTCGCCGGAACGGCGGTGGCACAGAACCCGCCAGCCGCGCCGGCGCCGGCCGGGCAGCCCGGCCAGCGGGCGATGATGCGCACGCCAGCCAACCGGGAGCAGTTGGAGCAGCAGATCCGCGATCGGATCGGCACGCAGCTGAAGAACCAGCTGAAGCTGACCGACGACCAGTTCGCCAAGCTGCAGGCGACGAACAAGAAGTTTGAGGAGAAGCGGCGCCTCCTCGTCGAGCAGGAGCGCGACGCCCGCATGGGAATGCGCGACATGCTGCTCGCCGGTGACACGACCAATCAGGCCAAGGTCGCGTCCGCGCTCGACAAGATGCTGGGCATCCAGCGGCAGCGCTTCGAGCTGGTGGAGCAGGAGCAGAAGGAACTCGCCGGGTACCTGAGCCCGATGCAGCGCGCGCGTTTCCTCGGGATCCAGGAGCAGATGCGGCGCCGCATGGAGGACATGCGCGCGCGGGCGGGCGCGCGCGGCCAGAACCCGGGCGCGCGGCCGATGGGTCAGGGAATGGGGCAGGGTATGCGCCCGGGAATGGGCCAGCCGGGTGCCGGCGTTCGTCAGGGCCAGCGTCCGCCGCGTCCTGGCGCCCGTCCAGGCGCGCCGGTGCCGCCAGAGGAGATGCTGCCGTAGCTCCGATGCACGTGTGAAACAGAAGGGCCGCCCACGCGGGCGGCCCTTCGTGTTTTTGTGCGATTCGCCCGCCGCCTACCGCAGCCCGTCGATGATCGCGTTGAGCGTCGCGCTCGGACGCATAGCGCTGGTCGTTCTGGCCACGTCGGGGTGGTAGTACCCGCCGATGTCCACCGGCTTCCCCTGCGCGGCGAGCAACTCACCGTTGATCTTCGCCGCACTGGCGCTGAGCTGCTTGGCCACCGCGGCGAAGCGCGATTGCAGCTCCGCGTCCTTCGTCTGCGCCGCCAGCGCCTCGGCCCAGTAGAGCGCGAGGTAGAAGTGGCTGCCGCGGTTGTCGATCTCGCCCACCTTGCGGGCCGGCGACTTGTTGTTGTCGAGGAACTTCCCGATCGCCGCGTCCAGCGTCTCGGCGAGCAGCGCGGCGCGCGCGTTGCCGAACGTCGCGCCGATGTGCTCCAGCGAGGCGGCCAGCGCCGAGAACTCGCCGAGCGAATCCCAGCGGAGGTATCCCTCCTGCTGGAATTGCTGCACGTGCTTGGGTGCCGAGCCGCCGGCCCCCGTCTCGAATAGCCCGCCGCCCGCGAGCAGCGGGACGATCGAGAGCATCTTCGCCGAGGTGCCGATCTCGAGGATGGGGAACAAGTCCGTGAGGTAGTCGCGGAGCACGTTGCCGGTGACCGAAATCGTGTCTTCGCCCTTGCGGATACGCTCGAGCGAGAGGCGCATGGCGTCCACCGGAGCCAGGATGCGGACTTCGAGCCCGGTCGTGTCGTGCTCCTTCAAATACGCCTCGACCTTTGCGATCACCTGCGCGTCGTGCTTGCGGCTCGCATTGAGCCAGAAGACAGCGGGGGCGCCGGTCGCCCGCGCGCGCCGCACGGCGAGCTTCACCCAGTCGCGAACCGCGATGTCCTTCGTCTGGCACGAGCGGAAGATGTCGCCGGTCTCTACGCGCTGCGCGAGGATCGTCTCACCCGTGGCCTCATCAACGACCCGGATCCGGCCGTGCCCGGCCGCGATGAACGTCTTGTCGTGCGAGCCGTATTCCTCGGCCTTCTGCGCCATCAGTCCCACATTCGGCACGCTCCCCATGGTCGCCGGATTGAGCGCGCCGTGCTGCTGGCAGTCCTCGATGACCGCCTTGTAGATGGTGGCGTAGCAGCGGTCGGGGATCATCGCCTTCGTGTCGTACGGCTTGCCGTCCGGCCCCCACATCTTGCCGCCCTCGCGGACCACTACCGGCATCGACGCGTCGATGATGATGTCGCTCGGCACGTGCAGGTTGGTGATGCCGCGGTCCGAATCCACCATCGCCAGCGGCGGGCGCGTGGCGTACACCGCCTTGATGTCAGCTTCGATCGCCGCGCGCTGCTCCGCGGGCAGGCCTTGGATCTTGGCGTAGATGTCGCCGAGGCCGAAGTTGGGGTTGACGCCCAGCTGGGCGAACGTGGCCGCGTGCTTGCTGAAGACGTCCTTGAAGTAGACCGCGACGGCGTACCCGAACATCACCGGGTCGGACACCTTCATCATCGTGGCCTTGAGGTGCAGGGAGAGCAGGAGGCCGTTCTGCTTGGCGTCCTCCATCTGCTCCTCGTAGAAGCGGCGCAGCGCTGCCACGTGCATCACCGAGGTGTCGAGGATCTCCCCCTCCTGCAGCGCCATCTTGCTCTTGAGCACGATGACGGGGCCATCGGCCGTGACCAGCTCGTAGCGGACGGTGGTGGCTTTCGCGATCGTCGTGGACGACTCGCTGCTGAAGAAATCGCCGTCCGACATGTGCGCGACGTGGGTCTTGGAGTCCGGAGCCCAGGCGCGGAGCTTGTGCGGGTTCTTCTTGGAGAAGGCCTTCACCGAGAGTGGCGAGCGCCGGTCGGAGTTGCCCTCGCGCAGGACGGGATTCACGGCGCTCCCGAGCACCTTGGCGAAGCGCGCCTGCAGCGCCTTCTCCGCGTCGTCTTTGGGCGATTCCGGGTAGTCCGGGATGGCGTAGCCGTGCGCCTGCAGCTCCTTGACGGCTTCCTTGAGCTGCGGCACCGAGGCCGAGACGTTCGGCAGCTTGATGATGTTGGCTTCGGGGTGCTGTGTGAGTTCGCCGAGCTGTGCGAGGTAGTCGGGGATCCGCTGCGTCTCGGTCAAGCGCTCGGGGAAGGCGGCGATAATACGGCCGGCTAGCGAGATGTCGCGCGTCTCCACGGCGACACCCGTTCCCTTGGTGAACGCCTGCACGATGGGCAAGAGCGAGCGAGTCGCCAGCGCCGGCGCCTCGTCGATTTCCGTCCAGACGATGGTGGACGTGTCCGTCTTCATGAGCCTCTCCCTCGGTGATTCTCAGCCGTGAATGCGCCCACCGGCGATGGGCATTCGACTCAGCACGGGGGGCAACGATTGCTGGCCGTCGAGAGAGTAATCTAGCGCTCGCGCGGTGCGCCATCAGCCTCAGCAGCGGCTCGCTGCGCCAGGCCAGGGGAGCGCCCGCCGGAGTAGAATCGACTGGCGGCGGTGGCTATCTTCCTCGATGCGTTGCGGGCACTCGGTGCCGGCCGCGCGCCCGGATGGCGGAACTGGCAGACGCACGGGACTCAAAATCCCGCGAGGGCAACCTCATGTGGGTTCGATCCCCACTCTGGGCACTGCACGCGAGTACCAACCCCGCGTGCGCGTATCGGGCTAGCCGGTCGGCGTCGTCGGCATCTTGCTCCAGTCGATCTCGGAGCCCCAGGTGCTGTGTGGAATCGCGAAGACACCGAGCGTCACTACGGCGGCAATGATCATCTCGGTGCGCGCGTCACGCCCGCCCCGCATCCGCCAGGCGACGAACGCCCACGCGACGGCGGCGAACAGCGTCTTGTTGTCGGTCAGGTCCCAGCCGAAGGGCACTCCCGTCCACCAGGCGCCGAACGCGATGTACTGCATCAACGGCCCGAGCACGAACCCGCCGACGGCGAGCAGCGCCATACCGATGCGGGCGTCGCGGCGCGCTTCGGGGGCGCGTGCCATCGCGCCGAGCGCCGCGGCGGCGGCGAAAAGCATGAAGAAGAACATCGCCGCCACATGCGGAATGAGCACGTACGCTGGGACGGCGTCGCGGAAGCGCGTGATCGCCGGGCGCTCGGGGAAGACCGCCGATTCGGTGCCGACCATCAGGTGCGCCTGATACTCCAGCTTGCCGGCCACGGGTTGGTGGGGAAGCGAGGCGCGCAGCGTGTCGCCGGCGCGCACGAGGGGGATCATCTGCCACGCGTCCTGCGTGGGGTACCGGCGCCAGGCAACCTCGCCGCGCAGCAACTTGTTGGGGGCGGCGATCACCACGGGCTGGTCGCCCGGACCCGCGTGCGTGCGGTTGAGCCGGAGCTTCAGTTCCTGCCCGCCAATCTGCACGGTGCCCCGGGCGGGATACGTCGGTCCCGTCATTCGCTGGTAGACGGCCGACCCCAGCGTGATCAGGACGGCCACCACCCACATCACCCGACGATTACGCATGTTGCCTCGCTGTTGACTGGGGCTATCCGGTACCCGACGCGCGCAATCTACAAGCGGTTCGGGTGCCGCGTGGTCGCGCGATTTGCCTCTAGAAAAGTAGGGTGTTAAGATACCTTAACACTCTTAAGCCAGCCATACAGAGGGGCCGCGATGGAGATCTGGAAGCGGTACAGCGAAAAAGAAGTCTCGCACTCGATGGCCCATTACCTCCAGACCGTTTCGCTGCTCAAGGCCGAGAAGGGGCACGCCCGCGTTGGCGACATCGCTGAGCACCTCGGCGTGTCGAAGAGTGGCGTGACCTCGATGCTCCGGTCGCTCGAGAAGCGCGGCTTGGTGCGCCACGAACGCTACGGGTACGTGGAACTGACGAGCGACGGATCGGGTTTCGCCTCGCGTACGGAGTCGAGCCGGCGCGTTCTGTCGATGTTCTTGACGGAGATTCTTGGCATCCCGGAAGAGGTCGCGCACGAGGATGCCTGCATGATCGAGCACCTGGTGAGTCCGGAGGTCTCCGTCGAACTCCTGCGGCTCACCACGTTCATGCGCTCCAAGCACCCCGCCGCCGCCCAGTTCCGCGACGCGTACCGCAACAGCCCGCGTTCGTGCAAGGAGCACGAGCCGGGGGCCTGCGACCTGTGCGGGGCGACCTGCCTGCGCGACTCACTGATCACCCCGATCGGCCGGGCGCCGCAGCGCGCATGAAGCGTCGCGCGAAGCAACCAGACGCGGGGACGCTCGCGCTCGACGAGCTAACGGCTGGCGAGCGCGCCGTCATCGTGAGTCTCGACTGTCCGCCGGCGGTGACGCGCCGACTGATGGAACTCGGGCTGATTCCGGGCACCGAGGTGGAGCTGATTCGACGGGCGCCGCTCGGCGACCCGATTGAGATCGCCGTGCGGGGCGTGCACCTCTCGCTGCGCCGCTCGGAGGCCCGCCACATCGATGTCCGCGCGAGCTGAGCCGCGCCTCCGGCGCATAGCGATTCTGGGCAATCCCAATGCGGGGAAGTCCACGCTGTTCAACGCGCTCACCGGCCTGCGCCAGAAGGTGGCGAACTACCCAGGTGTCACCGTCGAGAAGAAGACCGGCAGCTGCGAGCTGCCCGGCGGAGTGCGCGCGGAACTCATCGACCTGCCGGGGAGCTACAGCCTCCAGCCCGCGTCGCCAGACGAGATGGTCGTCCGGGATGTGCTGCTGGGCCTACAGGATGATACGCCGCCGCCGGACCTGATCGTGTTCGTGGTGGACGCGACGAATCTGGATCGCCACCTCTACCTCGCGCTGCAGGTCATCGAACTCGGCCGCCCGCTGATTCTCGCGTTGAACATGATGGATGCGGCCGCCGAGCGCGGACTCTCGGTCGACATCGCGGCGCTGGAACGGCAGCTCGCGGTGCCCGTTGTGGGCATCTCGGCGGCTCGCGGCGAGGGACTGGACGCCCTGCGCGCGCTGATGATCCGCGATGTGAAGCCGTCGTCGCGCCATTTTCGCCGCTGGCCCGCTCACCTCGAGCGCGTGATCGATCGCCTTGAGCAGCGCTTGCCGCACCGCGAGGACCTGCCCGACCGCGCCCGCCGCGACTTGGCCGTGGCCCTCCTGCTCGATCACGGCGACGACGAGGCGCTGGCCCGCCACGTGGCGCCGGAAACGCTGGCCGACGCGCACCTGCTGGCCCGGCGGCTCGACGAGTTCTCGCCGGGGTGGCGGTCGGGGGATGTCGCCGGACGATACGACGCGATTTCCGCCATCGTCGAGGAAGTCGTGAACGCGCCCGCGGGCGCGCACCGCGACTCGCGCCGCGAGGCGATCGACCGCGTCCTCACGCATCGCGTTTGGGGGCCGGTGATCTTCGTGCTGCTGATGGGCGCCGTCTTCCAGTCGGTCTTTGCCTGGGCGCAGCCGCTAATGGACGGCATCGACTGGGGCATGCAGCGCGTCGGGCAGGCGGTCGGCGGCGCGATGGCCGACGGCCCCCTGCGCTCGCTGCTCGTGGACGGGGTCATCGCGGGTGTCGGCACGACGCTCACCTTCGTGCCGCAGATCGCGATCCTGTTCCTGTTCCTCTCGATCCTTGAGGACACCGGCTACATGGCGCGCGCGGCCTTCATCATGGACCGCGTGATGTCACGCGTGGGGCTCTCCGGGCGCTCGTTCATCCCGTTGCTCTCGTCGTTTGCCTGTGCGATTCCCGGGATCATGGCGACGCGCAGCATCGACAGTCGGCGCGACCGCTTCGCCACGATCATGATTGCCCCCTTCATGTCGTGCAGCGCGCGGCTCCCGGTGTTCGCGCTGCTGATCGGCGCGTTCGTGCCCAACCGTTGGATCGGCTTCATCACCCTGCCGGGATTGACGCTCTTCGCGATGTACTTCCTCGGCATCGTGGCGGCGATCGTTGTGGCGTGGGGGCTGAAGCGCACCGTGCTGAAGGGCGGGTTCCCGCTCTACGTGATGGAACTGCCGCCGTATCGGGTGCCGGCCTGGCGTTCGGTCTTCATCACGGTGCGCGAGCGCAGCATCCTCTTCACGCGCAATGCCGGCACCGTGATCCTCGCGATCACCGTCGTGCTCTGGTTCCTCGCGAGCTATCCGAAGGGGAGCGACGCGGTGCGCGCGCTCGAGACGCAGCGGACGGCAGCCGCGGCGGTCGCGGACACTGCGCGAGTGGCGCAGGTCGACCGCGAGATCGCCTCCGCGTCGCTCGAGCACTCCTTCGCCGGCCGGGCGGGGAAGTTCATCGAGCCGGCCATCGCGCCGCTGGGCTTCGACTGGCGGATCGGCATCGGCCTGATCACCTCGCTGGCTGCGCGCGAGGTGATGGTGTCCACGATGGCCACCGTGTTCAATCTCGAGAGCACGGACGAAGACGTGCAGCCGCTGCGAGAGATCCTGCGCGAAACGGTGGACACCCGCACCGGCCGCCTGGCGTACACGCCGCTCACCGGTCTGAGTCTGATGGTCTTCTACGTGCTGGCCTGTCAGTGCATGTCCACGCTGGCCGTCGTGCGTCGCGAGACGAACTCGTGGCGATGGCCCATCGCGATGCTGCTCCTGATGAATGCGATGGCGTGGGGCGCGTCATTCGCCGTCTATCAGGGCGGGCGCCTGCTGGGGTACGCATCGTGAGCGCGCTCGGCTGGCAGGACCTGTTGGTCGCGGTCGCCGTCATCGTGGCGGTGGCGTATCTCGTGCGCCGACGGCGACCAAAGCCCGTGAAGTCGCCGCTGGTCAGCCTGGGGCGCGCCACCAAGCGCGGCGCGGGAGCGGCGCCGAATGGCTGACCTCGACGCCTTCCTCTCCTCGCTCGGCATAACCTGCCCGCGCGTTGAGCATCCGCCGGTGGCGACCATCGAGGATGTGGAGCGGCTCGTGCCGCCGCTCGCCGGCGCGCCGACCAAGAACCTGTTCCTGCGCGACAAGAAGGGGCACCGGCAGGCGCTCGTGGTGGTCGGCGCGAACAAGCCGGTCGATCTCCGGGCGCTCGCGTCGAGCACGGGCTTCGAGCGACCGAGCTTTGGTTCGGCCGACCGCCTGAAGCGTTGTCTGGGCATCGAACCCGGCTGCGTCTCACTGCTCGCCCTTGTGAACGATCCCGGCCACGCCGTCGAAGTGTTCATTGACCGCGACATCTGGGCGGCCGAGGCGTTTCACTGTCACCCGCTGGTGAACACCGCAACGCTGTCGGTGACGCACGCCGATGCGGAGCGGTTCGTCGCCGCGACGGGGCACGCCATTCGCGTGGTGGACATCTCCGCCTAAGCGCGAGGTCCAGGCAAGGCGGCGGGCGGGCGGTTGCCCGTCGCGGTGACGCGCGGCAGTTTCCGGCACGTCGTTCCATCGTGCCCCCCAGCTCCTACCGAGGGCATTGCCCGTGACCCGCTCGCTTTCGCGCGCCGCTGTGCCGGCGGCGCTGCTCATGCTCATCGTCGCGGTGCTGGGCGCGCGCCCCGCGGCGCCACCAGTCGACAACGGGCTCGCCCGCACGCCCCCGATGGGCTGGAACAGCTGGAACAAGTTTGGTTGCAACGTCAGCGAGCAGCTCATCCGCGAGACGGCCGATGCGATGGTGGCCACGGGAATGCGCGACGCGGGCTACCAGTACGTCACGATCGACGACTGCTGGCAGGTGGCGCGGGCGGTCGACGGGACCATCATTGCCGACTCGACGCGGTTCCCCCGTGGCATGAAGGCGCTGGCCGACTACGTGCATGCGAAGGGATTGAAGTTCGGGCTTTACACCGACGCCGGCCGCAAGACGTGCGAGGGGCGCCCGGGGAGCTACGGCTACGAGGCGCTGGACGCGAGGACCTACGCGGCCTGGGGCGTCGACTACGTGAAGATCGACTGGTGCAACTCCGAGGGCCTCGACGCGAAGACGCAGTACACGATTTTCGGCGAGGCCCTGGCGAAGTCGGGGCGCAAGATCGTTTTCAGCATCTGTGAATGGGGGAGCAACCAGCCGTGGGAATGGGCCCCGGCGGTCGGCAATCTGTGGCGTACGACGGGCGACATTCAGGACCGCTGGTCGAGCGTGGTCACGCTCGTCGACCTGAACGCGCAGTACTGGCACGTGGCCCGGCCGGGGGCGTGGAACGATCCGGACATGCTCGAGGTCGGCAACGGCGGCATGACCCGCAACGAGTATCGGGCCCACTTCAGCCTCTGGGCGATGATGGCCGCGCCGCTGATCGCCGGCAACGACGTGCGCCAGATGTTGGACTCGACGCGCGCCGCCACCGACATCCGCGAGATCCTCCTCAATCGCGACGTCATCGCCGTCGACCAGGACTCTCTCGGCGTGCAGGGGAAGCTCGTGCAGGCGTCGCCAAGCGAACTGCAGGTCTGGGTGAAGCCCCTCGCCGACGGATCGCGCGCGGTGCTCCTGTTCAATCGCGCCAGCGTCCCATCCCCGATCACCACGCGCTGGCGCACGGTCGGCGTCCGGGCGGAGAAGGTGCGCGTGCGCGACCTGTGGCAGCACACCGAGCAGGTGATCGCCGACCCGACCTATACTGCGCTGGTCCCCTCCCACGGCGTCGTGATGCTCCGCGTCTGGCCCGCGACCGACTGACCACCATGACACACGACGCCATCGCCGTCATCGACTTCGGCGGGCAGTATGCCCACCTGATCGCCACCAAGGTCCGCCGACTGCACGTCCTTGCCGAGATTCGCCAACCGGACGATCCCATCGAGCGCTTCGCCGCCTACAAGGGGATCATCCTCTCCGGCAGCCCGAGTCTCTCGTCGCATGGCGAGGACTCGGACTACACGCGCGCCATCTACGATCTCGACACTCCCATCCTCGGCTTCTGCTTCGGCCATCAGGAGATCGCCAAGCACTATGGCGGCACGGTGGTGCACGGCGGGCGCGAGTGGGGGCCCGCCGACCTGCATCTGCGCGGCGAATCGCCGGTCTTTCAGGGTCTCGCGCCGGTCGAGCGCGTCTGGATGAGCCACTTCGATTCCGTGACCAGCGTCGGCCCGGACTTCGACGAGATCGGCTTCACGTCGCTCGGCGATGGCGGTCAGCCGCATCGGTTCGCGGCGATCGCGTCGGAGCGGCTGCGCCGCTACGGCTTCCAGTTCCATCCGGAAGTGGACGACACCGTCCACGGCGACGAGATGATCGGCAACTTCGTCCTCGGCATCTGCGGCTGCCGCCCCTCCTGGACGATGGAGCAGTACATCGCCGAGGAGATGGAGCGCGTGCGGCGGCAGGTGGGCGACCAGTCGGTCTTCCTGCTCGCGTCCGGCGGCGTGGACTCGACGGTCGCCGCGCGCCTGCTCGGCGAGGCGCTGGGCCCCGACCGCCTGCACCTCCTGCACGTGGACAATGGACTGATGCGCAAGGATGAGAGTCGCGACGTGCTCCAGACCTTCCGCGAATTCGGCCTCGACCGGAACCTGCACTTCGTGGATGCGAGCGAGGACTTCCTCGAGGCGCTGCGCGGCGTCGTCGAACCGGAGCAGAAGCGCAAGATCATCGGCAACACGTTTATCAGCGTCTTCGAGCGCGAAGCGCGCACGCTGGGCATCGCCCATCACCTGCTGGGGCAGGGAACCATCTATCCCGACACCATCGAGACGGGCGGTACCAAACGCGCTGACACCATCAAGACGCACCACAATCGCGTGCCAATCATCGAGGAGATGATCGCGCAGGGGCGCGTGGTCGAGCCGCTGGCCGAACTGTACAAGGTCGAGGTGCGGGAGCTGGGCGAGAAGATGGGGCTCGCGCATGATCTCGTCTGGCGGCATCCGTTCCCGGGGCCCGGCCTCGGCGTTCGCCTCCTGTGCGGCACGGGGGCGGCGTTCACCGAAGGACTCGACGGCATCGAGCCCGAGGCCACGGCTGTCGGCGCCGCCTACGGTCTCGCCGCGCAGGTGTTGCCCATCAAATCGGTGGGAGTGAAGGCGGATCTGCGTTCGTACGAGCATCCGGTGCTCGTTTCCGGCGACGCGCCGTGGGCGCGTTTGCTCGAGATGGCCGCGCGGCTGTTCAAGCAGGTGCCAGGCATCAATCGCGCCATCTGGAACCTCGCCGACGCCGCGCCACGCGCCGTACGCCCGCTGGCGGCGACGGTGACGCGCGACCGGCTCGACCTCCTCCGCGAAGCGGACCATCTGGTGATGGAAGGGCTGCGGCGGCACGGCATTTACGGCGAAATCTGGCAGTGCCCCACGGTGCTGGTGCCGCTCGAGGTGGACGGCCGCGGCCGCGAGTACGTGATCATCCGGCCCATCCACTCCGAGCGTGCGATGACCGCGACGCCCGCCGCGCTGCCCGCGCGTCTGTTGGGTGAGTTGCGAGAGCAGATCCTCGCGCTGTCCGGCGTCAGCGGTCTCGCGCTCGACATCACGACGAAGCCGCCGGGAACGATTGAGTGGGAGTGAGTGCTAGCGGTACACGTCCTCGTCGTCCCCGAAGTCTCCGGGACGCCGCGGCTGGGCAGTCAAGTCGATCGCTAGGAAGAGCAGTCGCGTGAATGGGTAGAGCGCGACCGGCGTGAGCACCACCAGCGCCGCCGCGCTCCACTGCATGAACGTCCACGACGGATCCGGCCAGCTGAGGGCCAGCAGGACGAGCCAGAGCAGCACAGCGACCGTTTCCGCGGCGCCTAGACTGATGACATAGGCGCCGAGGAAATGGTCCGGTTCTCCGCGGTCGGGGCGCAGGCCGCACGACGGGCAGCGCGGGGCCAGCTGGAGCCAATGGGCGAGAATGCCGCGTGCTCCGCAGGCGGGGCAGCGCAGATGAAACGCGCGCAAGAGGCGCGTAATGCCTGATGTCGGACTGGCGTCAGTCATGGGTGAGTGCATAAGGTTACGCGGTCGCCGTCGTGGCGCCCAGCGCGCCCGTACCCTTTCGAGACGTTCCGATGACGCAGTCGCCACCAATCCAATCCGCTGACTTCGACGCGCTGCTCGAGGTGCTCGGCGATGGGGCCATGCGCGAGGTGGTGCAGATGTTCGTGGCGTCCGGCAAGGAGCGATTCGCGGCCCTTACGGCAGGGATCGAGGCGAGCGATGCGACGGCCACCGCACAGGTCCTCCACGCCATGCGCTCGGCGAGCGGGCAACTCGGCGCGCAGCACCTGGAGGCGCTCTGCGCCGACGGCGAGCGCCTCTCTCGCCACGGGGATCTGGCCACCGCCGCCGTGCGCGCCAGCGATGTCGCCCGGGAGTTCGAGCGTTGCAGCGACTGGTTCAACGCGAACGGCTGGCTGACCAATTAGGCTGGCGCTGAGGCACGCGTCGCGCGCTGCACCGCCGACTCCGCCAAATCGTGGTTTCCGGTGTATGCTTGCTTGCTGGTCGTCGGGGCAGCTTCTACTTTCCGGAAACGCTTGACGAACTGCAGCGACGCAGACGGAGACATAGCATGGCACTGACGCTTAGCGTGCGCGGCGGCGACCCCGGCCGCATCGCCACGCCGCTCTTGGCGGTGGCCCTTCCCGCGGGGGGCGCGTTCCCCCGGGCGCTCGCCGCCCTCGACGCCGCGTACAGCGGTGTGCTTTCGAAGGCGGTCCGCAACGGTGACTTCAAGGGAAGCCGCGACGAGTCGCTGTTGCTCGTCGGTCACGGCCGTGGCCCGGCCCGCGTGCTCCTCCTCGGGCTCGGCGACGGCAACGACGCGTACGCGACGATCACGCGCGCGGCCACGCTCGCCGGTCGCAAGGGCAACGCCCTCGGTGTACGGCGCATGGCGTTCTGGAGTGAGAAGCTCGCTGGCGATCAGGTGGAAGCCGCCGCCTTCGGCCTCTCGCGCGGATCCTGGGACTTCACGGACTACAAGACCCAGCCGCCGGCAAAGGACCGGCCTAAGCCACTCGTCGAGGCGTTTGTCGTGAGCAGCGACCCGCGCGGATCGCGCGGCGCGCTCGCCGCCGGCGTCGCGCTTGGGGAGGGGCAGCGCCTCGCGCGGCGCCTCCAGCAGCTCCCCGGCAATGTCTGCACGCCAGAGCATATGGCCCGCACCGCGCGTGACATCGCCAAGCGGCACCGTCTGCGCGTGCAGGTCTTCGGCCGCCGCGACCTCAAGCGGATGAAGATGGAGTCGTTCCTCGCCGTCGCCGCCGGCACACCGCAGGATCCCAAGCTCATCGTGCTGGAGTATCGCGGCGGACGCCGCGGCGACGCTCCGATCGCGCTGGTCGGCAAGGGCCTCTGCTTCGATTCGGGCGGCATCTCCATCAAGCCGGCACAGGGCATGGAGATGATGAAGTACGATATGTCCGGCGCGGCCGGCGTACTCGGCGCCATGGAGGCCATCGCGCGGCTGAAGCTGCGCATCAACGTCGTCGGACTGGTGGGCAGCACCACCAACATGCCGAGCGGAACGGCGATGAACCCCGGGGACGTCGTCACTGCCTCGAACGGCAAGACCATCGAGATCCTGAACACCGACGCCGAGGGGCGCCTGGTGCTCGCCGATGTGCTGTCGTACAGCGCGCGCTTCAAGCCGGCGGCGATCATCGATGCCGCCACGCTGACCGGCGCCTGCGTCGTTGCCCTGGGCAGCAGCGCGACGGGCGTGATGACGAACAACGAGGCGCTGCAGACCGAGGTGCTCGCCGCGGCCAAGCGCGGCGGCGAGCCGGGCTGGCCGCTCCCGATGTGGGACGACTATCGCGAGATGATCAAGGGCGACATCGCCGACATCAAGAACATCGGCGGCAAGGGGGCGGGGACGATCACCGCCGCGCTCTTCCTGCGCGAGTTCGTCCCGGCCGGCACCCCGTGGGTCCATCTCGACATCGCCGGCACCGCGTATTCGGAGTCGGATCTCACGGTGATTCCGAAGGGGCCGACCGGCGTTCCGGTGCGCACGTTCGTCGAGTTCGTGCGGGGCAGGGCCCGCTGACGCGCAGCGCGCGCCTCGTCGGCCAATGCCTGAAGGGCCGCCTGCTGGCGGCCCTCATGCTGTTGTGTGGCAGTCTCGCTCTTGCGCAGCAGCCAGTTCCCGCGCCACCGGCCGCGAAACCAGATACCACGTCGCCCGCGGCGAAGTCCGACAGCACGAAGCCTGCGCCGGACGCCGCGGCGCGAGACTCCACGCGCTCCGCTGTCGATTCGCTTACCGCCGCCCAGCGCGCGGCAGCCGATTCCATCAAGGCGCCGCTCGCGCGCGCCGAGCTTCCCATTGAGCGGGGCGGGCGCTGGCATTGGAGCGGTGAGGCGTTGCGCGCCGCGGGCGCGGTCACGCTGGCCGACCTGCTCGCGCGCATCCCCGGCGCGACGTCCATTCGCGCGAACTGGATTCCCGCCGCGCAGTACATCGCCTGGAATGGCGACGCGGGGCGGGTGCGCGTCTTCGTCGACGGCGTCGAACTCGACGCCATCGACCCGCGCAACGGCGCGGCGCTTGATCTTGCCACCGTCCCGATGTGGCAGATGGAAGACGCGAGCGTCGAGCGCGCGCCCGGCGAACTGCGCGTGCACCTGCGCACGTGGCGCGTGGAACGCGTGACGCCGTACACCCGCACGGACATCACCACCGGGAGCGAGAACACCAATCTCTACCGGGGCTACTTCGGCAAGCGCCTGCGCAGCGGCGGCGTGGTGCAGCTGGCCGCCCAGCAGTCCAACACCACATCACCCCGCTCAGGCGGAGACGGCACATCGCTTCAGGTCTTCGGGCGACTGGGGTGGGCGTGGCGGCGGCTCAGCGTGGACGGCGTGTGGAACCGTGCCGGCGTGGACCGCGCGGCAACCATTCGTTGGCCCCTCGATGCGGGCCGCACGAATGCCAATGGGTCGCCGGCCTTCAAGGGCGCGCTGACCTCGGCATACGCGCGGGTCGCGTGGGGCGATCCCGATCTCGCGGCGCGGCCGTGGGTGCAACTGCTCGCCGCCTCGCAGTCGATCGCCGAGAACAGCAAGGTCTCGGAGACGACGACGCAGACGATCCCGGGGGCGGCGCCGAAGGACACCGTGGACTCCGCCTCTTCACGATTGCAGTACGTGCTCTCGGCGGGGGCCTCGCGCTGGGGTGTGACCGGCAGCGTCACCGGACGCCTCCGCGCGTTCAACGGACGCACGATGTTCTCACCGGCGCTGCGCCTCGCGTACGACTGGCGTTGGGTCTCGCTCGCGGCGTTTGCCGAGACGAAGGGCGCGGACTCGACGCGTCGAATGGACCTCTCGGCTCGCGTGGCGCCCTGGCGGTGGCTGCAGGTCGCGGGGGCGTACGGGAGCTACAAGCCCGACGATGCGGCCTCGGGTCCATCCTTCACGGCGTCGCGGCTGGAGGTCTCCAGCACCTGGTTCGGGGTCACCCTTACCGGCGGCATGCTGACGCGCGGCAACACGACGCTCGCCCCACTCACGACACTCGACAGCACACTCACTCGCGTTGGGAGCGGCGAGGCGAAGGGCCTGATCGTCGCGCTTCGCGGACCGCTGTACAAGGACATTGGCGTGGATGTCAGCGCCATGCGCTGGGATGGCTCCGGGGCCTACCGCCCGCAGATGGAGGTGCACAGCGCGCTGGTGCTGAACAGCTCTTGGTTGAGCCGCTTTCCCCGCAACAACTTCCACGTGCTGGCGATGGGCACCTACACGCATCGTACACCGATGTTCTTCCCCACGCCCGGCGGGCAGGTCGGAGAGACGGCAGGGACGATCGACATTATTGGCGCGCGTCTCGAGTTCCGTATCGAGAGCGGCACGGTCTTCTTCCACGCTGAGAACACGGTGGGCAAGGCCTACGAGACCGCCCCGGGATACCTGATGCCGCGCCGCCTGCAGTACTACGGCTTGCGCTGGGAGTTCTGGAACTAGCAAGGGATCCGCGGACCTTGCCAAAGCTCCTGATTTACAATAACTTACTCGGTTCTATATGATTCGTTCCATGACCGGGTTCGGCGCGGCGGACGGGATGGTGGGTATGACCCACGTCTCGGTCGAGGTGCGCGCCGTCAACCACCGCTTCTTCAGCCCCAGCCTGAAGCTCCCCGCGGCGCTCAGCCGATGGGAGGGCGAGGTGCGCGAGGCCCTGCGGAAGCGTATCGCGCGGGGGCACGTGACCCTCACCGCGCGGCTGGAGCGCGATCAGGCGCCGGCGGCGGTCATCGACGAGGCGCGCTTCGCCGAGTATGCCAGCCAGTTGAAGACGCTGCGCGACGCGAATGACCTGCGCGGCGAGGTGGAGGTCGCCACAGTGTTGCGCCTCCCCGACGTGGTGCGCGCAGGGGCGACCGACGACCTGCCTGACGATGCGGCAGAGTCGGTGGTCGGCATCGTGGATCGAGCGGCCACGGCCCTCGCCGAGATGCGCGAGCGTGAGGGGGCGGTGCTGGCCGCCGTGATCCTGGAGCGTCTCGGCATCGTGGAGTCGGCCGTCGAGCGCATTGCGGCGCGCGCCCCCGAGCGCGTGATCGCCCAGCGGGACCGCCTGCTGGAGAACGTCGCGAAGCTGGCCAACGGCCTGGTGCTCGACGAGCAGCGCATGGCGCAGGAGATCGCCATCCTTGCCGACCGCCTCGACGTCGGGGAGGAGATTGACCGCTTCCGCACGCATATCGCCGCCTTCTCGCAGACGCTGCGTGCGGGAGCGGGGGATGGCGTGGGCAAGCGACTGGGCTTCCTGTTGCAGGAGATGCTCCGCGAGGCCAACACCACCGGCAGCAAGGCGAACGACGCGGAGATCCAGCGCGACGTGATCGCCATCAAGGAAGAACTGGAACGCATCCGTGAGCAGGTGGAGAACATCGAATGATCACGTTCCCCATCGTGCTCTCGGCCCCGTCCGGCGCCGGCAAGACGACGATCTACCGACGGCTGATGGCTGAACGCACGGACATCGGCTATTCGGTGTCGTGCACCACGCGCCCGCCGCGCCCCGGCGAGGTGGACGGCGCGGACTACCACTTCCTGACCCCGGCGCAGTTCGAGGCCCGGCGCGCGGCCGGTGACTTCGCCGAGCACGCGATGGTGCACGACCACGCCTACGGCACGCTGCGCACCGAGGTGGAGCGCGTGCTCGCCGGCGGCAAGCACGTGATCATGGACATCGACGTGCAGGGGGCGGCGCAGTTCGCGCGGGTCTTCCCGCAGTCGGTGCTCATCTTCATCATTCCGCCCTCCATCGACGTGCTGGTGGAACGGCTGACGCGGCGGGGCACGGAGGCCCGCGCGGTGCTCCTGACGCGCCTACGGAACGCGCTGGGGGAGTTGCACGAGATCGGCCGGTACCACTACGTGGTGGAGAACGACGACCTCGACCGCGCCGTGGCGCGCGTGTCGGCCATCGTGGATGCCGAAATGACGCGGCGCGAACGCGCGCCGTTGCTGGACGAGCAGGTGGCCGGGCTCATCACCCGGCTCGAGAGCGAAATCACGAATTACGTCTAACCCGGAAGGCGAACATGCGAGTCTTCACCCCCTCGGAAGTCACCACCCACGCGACGAACAAGTACCTCTCGGTGCTCGTGGCCGCCAAGTACTCGCGCGTGCTCAACGAGTTCCCGCGCATCGGCAGCAAGGCCGGCGAGAAGAAGCTGACCACGCGCGCGCTCGAGGAGCTCAGCGAAGGGCGCATCGAGTACCGCGTGGTGCCGCGCCGTCGCGCCGCCGAGTAAGGGCGCCGGGAGCGGCTGATGCGCCCCTTCGACGGGCGGCGCGTCCTCCTGGGAGTCACCGGGGGCATCGCGGCCTACAAGACCGCGGCACTGGCCAGGGACCTCACGCTGGCCGGCGCCGAAGTGGACGTCGTGCTCACGCGCTCGGCTCGCGAGTTCGTGGGCGCGATCACGTTCGAGGCGCTCACTGGCCGTCCCGTGCATGACCAGCTCGTCGCTGCCGGGCACGCCCTCGATCACATCCGCCTCCCGCGCGAGGCGCACGTCATTGTCGTCGCGCCGGCGACCGCCGATTTCATCGCCCGCGCTGCCGCGGGCCGAGCTGACGACTTGCTCGCGGCGTCGCTGCTCGCCGCTGGGCCGGCGCCGGTGCTGATCGTCCCGGCAATGAACGACCGGATGTGGGCGCATCCGCAAACGACCGCGAACGTCGCGCGCCTGCGCGAGTTCGGCTACTACGTGCTCGAGCCCGATACCGGGCTGCTGGCGAGTCGCGAAGAGGGGAGCGGCCCGGGACGCATGCCCGAGCCCGCCGCCATTCGCGAACACATCGCGCGTCTGCTCGAGCCCGCGTCATCGCTGACGGGACGGAAGATCGTGGTCACCGCCGGGCCGACGCGCGAGCCGCTCGATCCCGTGCGCTATCTCACCAATCACTCGACCGGCAAGATGGGCGTCGCGCTGGCCTCTGCCGCATGGCGCCGCGGGGCGCAGGTGACGCTCGTGGCCGGACCGCTGGACGTGGCGCTCCCTGCCGGACCGCGCGTCGTCGCCGTCGAGACCACCGAGCAGATGGCGGCAGCCGTGCGCGAGACGCTCGGGGACGCTGAGGCGCTGATCATGGCCGCCGCCCCGGCTGATTTCCGGCCGCGCGACGTGGCGGGGCAGAAGATCAAGAAGGGCGCTGCGGCTCCCGCGGTGGCGATGGAGTTCACGACCGACATCCTCAAGTCCACGCGCGACGCGCGCCCCGCCAACTGCGTGGTGATCGGTTTTGCGCTGGAGACGCAGGACCTCGAGGCCGGCGCGCGCGCGAAGCTCGCCGCCAAGGAGTGCGACCTCATCGTCGCCAATCGCGTGGAGGCCGACGCTGGCTTCTCAGCCGACACCAACCGCGTGACGATCCTGGGACGCGATGGCGCGCGCGAGGAACTCCCCCTGCAGTCGAAGACGGCGGTCGCCGACGCGATCCTCGACCGCCTCGCGGGGATGCTCGATGGACGCTAGGGAGCGCCTGCGGCGCTACCTCGAACAGCGCCGCGAAATGGGTGAATCGGAGTTGATCCTCGACGCGCTCCCCGTGGACGAGGTGATGCGCCTGCTCGGCGACCGCACGGCGCCGGCGGCTTCGCGCGGACGAGACGCATCGCCTTCCGCTCCCGCCGCGCGCGACGCTGGCGCGCCGCCCACTGGCAACTGGCGTGACACGCTCTCGTCGATCGGCGCCGAGGCGCCGACCGGCGCGCGCGCGTCTACCCCGGCCAAGCCCAAGGCGCGCGAGGGTTCTGCGAAGTCGGCCGAGCCCGCCGCGGTCCCTGAGGCACCGACACCGGCGATTCCGGGCGCCGGGCTTGTCGTCGGCACCGCGATGGGCGATCTGCTACCGGGCCCGCATGCTTCGTTGGCCTCGCTCGACGAGGTCGCCCGCCACGTGGCGTCGTGCCAAGGCTGCTCGCTCTTCCGCACGGCCAAGAACCACGTGCCGGGGGAGGGGAACCCCTCGGCCGGCTTCGTTTGCGTTGGCGAGGCGCCGGGGCAGACCGAGGACGAGCTGGGGCGCCCGTTCGTGGGGCGCGCTGGCGAGCTGCTGACCAAGATCCTCGAGGCCATTCAGTTCAAGCGGGAAGACGTGTTCATCTGCAACGTCCTCAAGCACCGGCCACCCGGCAACCGGAACCCGGCGCCCGACGAAATCGCCGCCTGCAGCCCGTACCTCCTGCGCCAGCTGGAGCTGCTCCGCCCCCGGGTGATCCTGGCCCTCGGCACATTTGCGTCGCAAACACTACTGCAGACCACCCAGCCGATCGGTAAGTTACGTGGGCTCGTCCACCGGTATCACGGGATCCCCCTGATCG
>VHBQ01000001.1 GCA_016871855.1 Gemmatimonadota bacterium | reverse complement strand
GTCACGCGCCAGCGCGTCAGCGGGTCTTTCTTGAGCTCCTTGATCCGCTTCTTTTGCGCCGCTTTCGAGAGATGGAACCAGAACTTCAGCACCAGTGCGCCTTCCTCGGCGAGCATCCGCTCGAAACGGACGATTTCGTCGACGCTCTTCTCGAGCCGCGCCCAGCGCGAGCGCCCCTTGGAGAGCGAGGCCTCCAGGATTGGCGCTGTGTACCACGATCCGAAGAAGATCCCGATCTTCCCCTTCGGCGGCAGCGACCGCCAGAAGCGCCACATCCGCGGGCGCTCGACCTCTTCGTCCGACGGCGCTCCCATCCCGTTCACTTCCACGTGGCGCGGATCCAGCCACGATGTCAGCACGTTCACTGTCTCGCCGCGGCCGCTCCCCTCGACGCCACCGACGAGCAGCACCACGGGAAAGGCTCGCTGATCCTTGAGCGCGAACTGCACGTCGAGCAGTTCAGAGCGCAGCGCGGTCACGCGCGCGTCGTAGGCGGCCTTGTCTACCGCGTGTCCCAGCTCGGCATCTTCGAACATGGCTCCTCCTGGGTACCTCCCAATTGGCGGATTCCCGGGATGCCGCACAAGTCAGGCGCCGCGGCGCGCGCTCGGGCCGTGGTGAATCGAAGGACGCGCCGGTCCGGAACTGCCCGACACGCCGCACCCCGCTGGCGAACGGGCGTTTCGCGGGACATTTTCGCGGAATGCAAACGCAACCGAAACGCCTCGAATACGATGTGATCATCGTCGGCTCCGGCGCGGGCGGTGGGATGGCCGCCTCCGTGCTCGTGGAGGCTGGCGCCAACGTGCTGATGCTCGAAGCCGGCGGCTGGTGGGACAACACGCTGGACTCCACCATGCTCAAGATGCCGTACGACTCGCCGCGCCGCGGCGCGGGCACGCCGGAGCGGCCGTTCGGCGAGTTCGACGCCTGCGTCGGCGGCTGGCAGCTTCCCGACGAACCGTACACCGTCGCCGAGGGACAGAAGTTCGACTGGTGGCGCGCGCGGATGCTCGGCGGGCGCACGAACCACTGGGGACGCATCTCGCTGCGCTTCGGCCCGGACGATTTCCGGCGCAAGAGCTTGGACGGCCTCGGCGACGACTGGCCGATCACGTACAAGGATGTCGCGCCGTACTATGACAAGGTGGACCGGTTGATCGGGATCTTTGGCTCGGTTGAGAACCTGCCCAATCACCCGGACTCCATCTTCCAGCCGGCCCCGCGCCCGCGCTGCCACGAGCTGCTCATCAAGCAGGCGGCCGACCGGATGGGGATCTGGTGCATCCCCTCACGCCTCTCGATCATCACCAAGCCGCTGAACAACCGGGCGCCGTGCCACTACTGCGCCAACTGCAACCGCGGCTGCATGACGAACTCCAACTTCGCGGCGGGAGAGGTGCTCATCTTCCCGGCGGCGAAAACGGGGCGGCTGTCCATCATCACCAATGCGATGGCGCGCGAAGTGACCGTGGACGCCAAGGGAAATGCCACCGGCGTCAGCTACATCGACAAGCCGACGGGCAAGGACATGCATGTGAAGGGGCGCATCGTCGTGCTCGCGGCCAGCGCGTGCGAGTCGACGCGGATCATGCTCAACAGCAAATCGTCGGTGTTCCCCAACGGCATCGGCAACCAGAGCGGCGTGCTGGGCAAGTACCTCACCGACACCACCGGCACGGACGTCGGCGGGTTCATTCCGAAACTTACCGACCGCGTGCGCCACAACTGCGACGGCGTGGGCGGCGGGCACATCTACATGCCGTGGTGGCTCGACAACCGGAAACTCGACTTCCCGCGCGGCTATCACATCGAAGTGTGGGGCGGGATGGGTCAGCCGAGCTACGGCTTCATGGGCGGCATCGAGAACTACCCGAACTTCAAGGGATACGGCGCGGGGCTCAAGGAAGACTACCGCCGCTTCTGGGGTTCGACGGTGGGCTTCTCGGGGCGCGGCGAGATGATCCCCAACAAGGACAGCTACTGCGAACTGGATCCCAGCAAGAAGGACAAGTGGGGGATTCCGGTGCTCAAGTTCCACTGGAAGTGGAGCGACTACGAGACCAAGCAGGTGAAGCACATGCAGGAGACCTTCCGCAAGCTCATCGCCGAGATGGGCGGCGAGGTGTGGAGTTCGATGCCCGGCCCGGAGAAGGGCTACGGCATCTCCAACGGCGGGCAGATCATCCACGAGCTTGGCACGGTGCGCATGGGCAACGATCCGAAGACGTCGGCCGTGAACTCGCACCAGCAGGCGTGGGGATGCAAAAACCTGTTCGTCGCCGACGGCGGCCCATTCGTGAGCCAAGCGGACAAGAACCCGACGTGGACCATCATGGCGCTGGCCTGGCGGACCGCGGACTACATCACGCAGCAGCGGAAGGCGGGGACTCTATGAAGAAGACGGTTGACGGTGGACGGCTGACGGTGGATAGAGCGGTGCCGTTGCTCGGCGAGAACCCGGCCTCGACGCCACAGGACGTTGCTCGGCGCGATGTGGTGAAGATGCTGGGCGCGGCGACGGTGGCGGCGTTCGGGTTGGCGGCACCTGACGTGGCGCGGGCCGCGGCGTACGCGGGGGCCGCTCTGCAGCAGGGCGCGCCGGCGTACAAGCCGATCTTCTTCACGCGCACCGAATGGCCGATGGTTCGCTCGCTGGCCGACCTGGTGATTCCCGCCGATGCGCGCTCGGGTAGCGCGAGCGACGCCGGCGTTCCCGAGTTCATGGACTTCATCATGATGGAGTTCAAGGGGAACCAGAAGTGGATGCGCGACGGCCTGCAGTGGCTGAACGCGGAGGGCGGGCGCCGCTTCAAGAAAGGGTTCATCGCGTGCACTGCCGCCCAGCAGACGCAGGTGCTCGATGACATCGCCTTCCCCAAGAAGGCGCCGGCGGCGCTCAAGCCGGGTGTGGAGTTCTTCACGCGCTTTCGCGACATGACGGCGAGCGGCTTCTGGTCGAGCCGCGTGGGGTACAAGGACATCGGCTACATGGGCAACATGATCGTCCCGGTGTGGGAAGGGTGCCCGGAGCCGCAACTCAAGAAGCTCGGCGTGTCGTACAAGATGTCTATGAAAGCGGTGCGGCGAGGATAATGCCGCTGTGCATCGGAATCACGCCCGCAAGACCGTGGGGCTCGCTGGCCGGGCCCGCAAGACCCTGGGGCTCTCCTGCGGCTTCCATGAGACATAAGCCGCAGGAGAGCCCCACGGTCCTGCGGGCGGCTCGCGTTGGCGTGGGCACCGGCCTTTGCATCGCGTTTGCGTCAGCGTTGCTCGCCGCACCAGCGAACGCGCAGCGGCTGTTCGGCGGCGCCGCCTTCGACACCAGCGCCGTCACGCGGCTCATCGTGCTGGGGAGCGGCACACCAGTTCCCGACCCGGAGCGTGCCGGCCCGGCGTATGCCGTGACACATGGCAGGCGCGTCTTCCTCTTTGACGCCGGCGCCGGCGTAATGCGCCGCGTGGCCGCCGCGAAGCTGCCGATCGACGGCTTCACCGCGGTCTTCCTCACGCACCTGCACTCCGACCACACGCTTGGGCTGCCCGATGTCATCCACACCACCTGGGTGATGGGGCGCTCCACGCCGCTGCGCGTGCTCGGCCCCCGCGGTACCGCCGCGATGGTGGACCACATCCAGGCGGCATGGGCGGAGGACATCGAGATCCGCACCGAGGGCACGGAGCGCGGTCGCCGAGGCGGTCATCGGGTCAGCGTGCGCGAGATCGGCGCCGGCGTCGTGTACGATTCGGCGGGCATCCGCATCACCGCTATCCCGGTGACGCACGGCTCGTGGCCCGTGGCGCTCGGGTTCCGTATTGACGCCCCCGACCGTTCCATCGTGCTCGGCGGCGACGCCGCGCCGAGCCCGGCGCTCGAGGCGGCCGCCCGTGACGTAGATGTTCTCGTACACGAAGTGTACGCCAGCACGCGCGTTGCCCCAGAGAAGCGCCCCGGCGGCGAACTCTGGCCGCAGTACCTGCGCGAGTTCCACACCTCCGACGAAGAACTCGGCGCCATCGCCGCCCGTGCACAGCCGAAGACGCTGGTGCTCTCCCACGTCCTGCGAATGGGCGGCACGATGGACGAAGTGGTGGCCGGCATCCGTCGCGGCGGATTCCGCGGTACCGTGGTGGTCGCCAAGGACCTGGATCGGTACTAAGCGACCCGTGTAGCACTCGCGCCGGCAGCGGGCGATAATTCCCCTGCACCGTGCACCCCACTCTGTACCGCGTCCCCTGCACCCCACTCTGTTCCCTGTTCCCTGCACCCAATTATGCCCCGACTCGGCGTAGGCTTCATCGGCTCCGGTTTCAACGCCCGCTTCCACATGCTCGGCTGGGTCGGCGTTCGCGACGCCGACATTCTTGGCGTCTGGAGTCCTGACGACAAGGGCGTGAAGTCGGCCGCCGCGTACTGCCGTTCGCTCCACGTCGGCGACTGCAAGCCCTATCGCAGCATCGCGCAGATGGTGGCCGATCCGGCCATCGATGCCATCTGGCTCAGCGGCCCTAACCACGCGCGCATCGAGAACGTCGAGGAGATCGTCGACACGATCAAGCGCGGCAAGGGCGAGTTGAAGGGGATCGCCTGCGAGAAGCCGCTCGCGCGCAATGTCGCCGAAGCCAAGCGCGTGAAGCAGCTCGTGGACTCGGTGGGTCTCAAGACGGGCTACCTCGAGAACCAGCTCTTTGCGCCGCACGTCGAGGCGGGTAAGAAGCTGCTCTGGGCGCGAGGCGCAGCCACCACCGGGCGTCCGTATCTGGCCCGCGCTGCCGAAGAGCACAGCGGACCGCACAGCCCGTGGTTCTGGCAGGGGCGTCTGCAGGGCGGTGGCGTGCTCAACGATATGATGTGCCATTCGGCGCTTGTCGTGCGGCACCTGCTCACCCGCCCCGGCGAGCCGCTGAGCACCGTGAAGCCGGTGCGCGTCACCGGGCACATCGCGTCGCTCAAGTGGTCGCGTCCTTCGTACGTGAAGAAGCTCAGGCAGACGATGGGCCCGCAGGTAGACTACGCCAAGGCGCCGTCCGAGGACTTCGCGTCGGTGACGATCGAGTTCCAGACGGCCGAAGGGCACAAGGTGTTCGGCGAGGCGTCCACGTCGTGGAGCTTCGTCGGCGCCGGCCTCCGTCTCTCGGCGGAACTCTTGGGCCCCGAGTACTCGATGAAGTGGAACTCGCTCGACAGCGGCCTCCAGCTCTTCTTCAGCCGCGAGGTCACTGGCCGGGCTGGCGAGGACCTCGTGGAGAAGCAGAACGCGGAACAGGGCGTGATGCCGGTGGTGCCGCAGGAGTACGCGGCCTATGGCTATACTGACGAGGACCGCCACTTCGTGAACGTCTTCCTCGGCCGCGAGGAACCGCTGCTCACGTTCGACGACGGACTCGACGTCGTGAAGATGCTGATGACCGCCTACCAGAGCGCCGAGGCCGGCAAGACACTCGCCTTCCCGCCCAAAGGGCTCGACACGTTCAAGCCCAAGGTCGCGCAGGGGACCTGGAAGCCGTGAGCCCAGTCCAAGCGCTTATCTCGCGGAGTCGTCTGCCATGAGCCTCGGACGCACCATTCTGCTCAAGATGGCTGATTCGGAGTTCCTGAACCGGCAGGCGACGCAGCGTTCATTCGTGAAGCGCGCGACGCGGCGGTTCATGCCCGGCGAGGCGCCGGAGGACGCGCTGCGCGCGGCCCAGATGCTGAAGGCCGAGGGGCGTGGCACCGTGTTCACCAAGCTCGGCGAAGCCATCACGGTTCGCGCTGACGCCGAGGCAGTGCGCGACCACTATTTGTGGTTCTTCGATCAGCTCGCGGCGTCGGGCCTCGATGGGCACGTGAGCGTGAAGCCCACGCAGCTTGGTCTCGACCTGTCGTACGACCAGTGCCTCGAGCATCTGATGGTGCTGGCCGCGCGCAGTGAGGCCATTGGCAAGACCTTTTGGATTGACATGGAAGGGTTCGTGTATGTGGACCCCACACTCAAGCTGTACCGCGCGCTGAAGGCCAAGCACCACAATGTTGGGCTCGCACTGCAAGCATACTTGTACCGCACGCAGGCCGATCTTGAGGCGCTGATGCCGCTGCGCCCGATCATCCGCCTGGTGAAGGGCGCGTACGCCGAGCCGTCGAGCGTGGCGTTCCCCGTGAAGGCGGACACCAACCGCAGCTACTTCGACTTGTCCGACCGGATGCTGCAGGCAGCGGCGGCTGGGCAATGCACGCCGATCCTTGGCACCCACGACATTCCGCTGCTCGATCGGCTGGTGGCGCGCGCCAAGGCGCACGGCACGCCTGACCGCGGGTACGAGATCCACATGCTGTACGGCATCCGCGACGCCGACCAGCGCCGCCTGCGCAGCGAGGGGCGGACGGTGAAGACGCTGATCAGCTACGGGAGCGCGTGGTACAAGTGGTACATGCGCCGGCTGGCCGAGCGGCCGGCGAATGTGTGGTTTGTGGTGCGGTCGCTCCTCGGCTAACCGGCCCGCCCTCGCCCGCACGCGCAACGCGCCGCGACTCAGGAGATCGCGGCGCGTTGCGTCCGGAGACCCGGTCGCTCGAAGGCTAGCAGCCTGCGGAAGCCTTCCCTCGTGCGAGCTTGTACACCTCGCCTACTGTCATGTCCTTCGCGCGCGTCGTGGTGACGATGACCACCGTCCCCTTGATGTCGTGGATCTTGGCGCCGCGGAGAATCGCCTTCCCCTCGGCGTTCGTCGCCCGGAGATACGCGCCCTTCTTCATCCACACTTGCAGTTCGCCAGTGACTTCCATGGTCACGAGGTTCCCCTCGACGGCGGTCACCTTGCCCGTCGGTTCGTCGTCTGCGGGCGCAGTGCGCACCGCCGGCGCCGCGCCGAGCGTCAGGAACAGGAAGGGCAGCAGCAGAAACTTGAGCATCGTTGACTCCTCAGGACATGGCGCGTGGGGGCGCCGATTAGAACGCCACCTGGAACATCGCGCGCAGCGAGGTGTTCTCGGTGACGAGATCGATGGGCTGGTTCGAGGCGTTCACGCGGCCGCCGATCATGCCGGTCGGCTTGGCGAACTCGTTCTTCAGGTACTCCGTGGTGAAGCGCACGTTCTGCCCGTGGAGGTACCAGTTCACGCCGATCGCCTTCTGGGTGATGGTCTGCTCCTTCACGCCGGCAATCGCCGCCACGTCGAACTTCTCGTAGTAGCCATACGGCTGAAGCTTGCCTTCCTTTCCAATCTTCTGGGGGAAGAGATACGCGGCCCGCGCATACCACCCCTTCTTCTGCCCGTTCACGCCGCCGTAGTTGGTGAGCAGGTCGCCAGGATTGAGGTTCGTCTTGTAGACGTCGTCAAAGTCCACGTTGATGTATGCCGAGGTCAGCGTGTACGTGCCGCTCTTCGTCGGATACTCAAACAGCATGTCGGCGGTGAAGGCGTTGTAGTCGACTGTCTCGTCGTTCTGGACGGCGCCCGCGGAGGTCACGTTCTTGTAGATGGCCTCGCTTTCATGTCCCATTCCGATGCCGAAGGTCAGCACCTTCATGTCGCCGAGATACGAGCCTTCGTAGCCGGAGCCGTCGGCTTCCGGGTCGAGCAGCGAGAAGTGGATGCGCCCGACGTAGAGCAGCGTGTTGCTTGGCGTCTGGGAGGAGGTCACGGTGGCGCCGCTGAACGGATGCGTCGTGCGGGCGAACCCCTCGCGGCCCTGGAAGGCGGCAAGCTGGTAGACGGAGCGGCCGCCGAAGAGCTTGCCCCAGAGGTTCACGCCCATGTCACGGCTGGCCTTGATGGGCGACGTGCCGTAGCCAGTGAACGACCACAGCGAGCGGTCCACGCCGAGTGGATCGAAGCAGCCGTCGAGGTTGCCCCGGGTCATCGGGATCTTCGTCAGGCCGAGCTTCCAGTTCACGCGATCATTGAAGTTGGCGACGAAGTACGCGTCGAGCAGGCGCACCCCGCTGTCGTTGAAGTCCGTATCCGAGCTGGACTGCGTGAAGCCGACGATGCCGTTCTTCGTTCCGCCCGGCGCGGCGTGCGCGTTGAGCACGAAACCGTAGGTGCTGTCGTACATACCGGTCATCGTGAAGCGGAAGCGCTGCAGCCGCAGGTCCGTGCGGCTGTCGAGGCGCTCGTTGCCCGTGCCGAAGTCGCTGTGCTCGGCGATCATCTGGCCGCGAAGCTGCACGCGCAGGCTGATCATGTCGGTGACGAGGTCCGCCTGGGCGCCGGCCGGTGCGGGCGCCGCCAGGGCTGTTACGGAGAGTCCGGCCAGAATCGCCAGATTGCGCAGAGATCTGATCATACGGTGGTGCTCCTCAGATGAGGGGGATGGTGCTACGTGAAATACAGGCCGCGCGGCTTGGTGCCCTTTTCGGCAAGCAGCACGTGGTGCGGACGGGTGCGGACCATTTCGCTCAGGCGGCTCTTGGGGTCGTCGAGGTCGCCAAAGACCATGCAGTCAACTGGACAAGACGCGACACAGGCCGGCTCGAGTCCCTGGTCCACGAGGTGTGCACAATAGGTGCACTTGCTGGCGAAGCCGTCGGGGTGCATGAACCGCGCACCGTAGGGACACGCCTCGACGCACGCCTCGCAGCCGATGCAGTCTTTCTGCTCCACGAACACGATGCCGTCGGGACGCCGTTTGCTCGCGCCGGTTGGACAGACCGGAATGCACGGCGCGTTGTCGCAATGGTTGCACCGCTGGGAGTGGAAGTCGACCCGGGGCGGCGTGGCGCTCTCGTCTTCGGTCTCCGTCACCCAGACGCGCCGCTTGCCGTCGGGGACCTGATTCTCGGTCTTGCACGCCGCCACGCATGTCATGCAGCCGACGCAAAGCCGAATGTCGATGCCGATCGCATAGCGCATGGTTCACCCGACCCGTTCGAGCGTGACGAAATTGACGTTCGTGGCGGTCCCGCCCATCAGCGGGTCCACGACGGTTCGCGTGATGAGCTCCGCGGTGCTGGCACCCTTCAGGTAGGCCCGACGCATGCCCTTGGCCGTGTGCCCAAATCCGTGGACCATGTAGACGCACTCGGGGCGGATGCGGCGCGTCGCCTTGACCTTGATGGCGTTGCTCACGACGCCGTCCTGGTTGCGCAGGCGCACGAGGTCTCCGCTCTTTAGTCCGCGCCGCGCGGCCTCTTCAGCGTTCAGCCAGAGCACGTTCTCCCCGACCAGTTCCATCAGCACGGGGTTGGTCTGCGTGCCGCTGAACGTGTGCGCCGGTGAGCGGCCCATCAGGAGTCGGAATGTCCCTTCCGGTCCGGCAGTCGGCGCGACATAGCGTGGGACCGGATCGAACCCGGCCTCGGCGAGCTGATCGGAGTAGAACTCGATCTTGCCGGACGGCGTGTCAAACTCGGCGGGGACGCCATCGTCAAAGTAGAGCGGCTCATCGTCGCCAACGATGATGCCTTCGGTCTTCAGCGTGTCGTAGCTCAGCCCCGCCTCCGTCACGCGCGTGCGGAGATAGTCCTCGATATCGGCCCACGGGTAGTACGCGCCGAGTCCGAGCTTCTCGGCCAGGCGCTTCGCAATCCACCACGCTGGCTTCTGGTCGTGCGGCGCCTCGACGACCGGCTGACGGAGGCTGACGAACGGGTGCTTGAACGGGCTGACATGCAGGTCGTCGAAGCGCTCAAGGTACGTCGACTCCGGCAGTACGACATCCGCCCACCCGGCCAGTTCGCTTGGCACCACGTCCACGACGACGAGAAGGTCGAGCGCCTTGATGGCGCGTACCGTCTCGGCCTGCGACGGCAGGGCCTGCAACAGGTTCGTGGCGTAGACCACCCACCCCTTGATGGGGTACGGCTGTCCGGTGAGCGTCGCGTCGCGAATGCCGGTGGTGATCGCTTCGTGCGCGAACGGGTATTTCTTCTTCGGATTGTCAACCTTGGGGCGCGCCGCGTCGGGATGCGCCGGATACGGGTAATCTGGAATCGGCATGATGGCCGGTGTCCAGAAGCCGCCCTTGCGCCCCCAGCTTCCCAGCAGCGCGTTCAGCAGGGCGATCGCGCGGCTGCGCTGGGTGTCGTCGCCATACCACGTCACGCGCCGCCCGGGGTGCACCAGCGTGGCCGGCTTGTGCTGGGCCATCGCGCGCGCCGTGTCGCGGATGCTCTGCGCTGAGAGGCCCGTCTCGGCCGCCGCCCATTCCGGCGTGTTCTTCGCTATCGCGTCGCGGAACTGGTCGAAGCCGTGCCCGTGCTCCTGCACGTACTCGGCGTCGTAGAGCTTCTCGGCGACGAGGACATTCATCCACGCGAGGAGCAGCGCCAGGTCCGTCCCGGGCTTGATGGGCAGGTAGTGGTCCGCCTTGCTCGCCGCCACCGAAAGGCGCGGATCAGCGACGATGATCGTCGCGCCGCGTCGTTTGGCATCCGCGAACTCACGCACCTGCGTGGTGTGCATGTTCTCGCCAAGGTGCGACCCGAGGAGCACGAGGCAGCGGGCGTTCTCAATGTCGGTGCGCTCGGGAGACCCGATGCCCTCGCCAAACGTCAACTCAAACCCCGTGTCCCGAGGGCCGCGGCATTGTGCGAATGACGTCGCCGCGCTGTTCGGCGAGCCGAAGGCGGCCATCGTGTGCTTGAAGAAGCCGGCGCCAATGCCATGGCTGAACAGGGCAACGGACTCGGGCCCGTGCGCCTTCTTGATCGCCTGCATCCGATCGGCGACATACTGCAGCGCCTCGTCCCACGTCACTTCCTTCCACTTATCGGCGCCGCGATCGCTGATGCGGATGAGCGGAGTCTTCAAGCGGTCAGGGTCAGCGTGCGAACCCATGCCGCCAGTACCGCGTGGGCACAGTCGGCCCCGGCAGAGCGGGTCGCGCGGATTGCCGCGGATCTTCCAGACTTCGTCGTCCTTAACCGTGGCGAGCGCGCCGCACTTCCAGAAGCACACGTTGCAGAACGTGGGGATAGTGCGGGTGGCCCGCCGACCCGTGAGGCGCTCAGACTGGGCATAGGCAAGCGACACGGGCTGGCTTACACTGGCGCCGGCGGCGACGATCGTCCCCGCGGAGATCTTCACGAAGCGGCGGCGGGAGAGCGCGTTCATTGACCACCTGCCGATGTCGGTGCCGGTGGCATTGCGCCCGTGGATGGCGACCGTGCGGTCATTCCGCTCCCCTCTCATGGAGGTTCGAGTTTTCGCCGCGACGTCGCAATCGGCGCCGCCTGCGGCAACTACCACAGACTAGGAGCGACTGCGCCGATCCTGCATCATCGAAACGCTGAAGTGGAGTACGGTATGCAATTAGTCAAATGTCATCCAATTCTTTACATTGCCATATTACTATAGAGTGAATCTTTATCCACCACGCACCGAACGGGCAGAATGCATGACGGCGCCTTTCGGTGCCGTCATGTCAGCCTCCCAACGGTGACCGGGTGTCCTATTCTCCCTGCACCGCCTCCGCCAACCCCGTGAACGCCCGGCCGTGCACCATCTTCACGCCGGTCTTCTTGATCAGCGCGGGCGCGTTGGCCGCGGTGATTGACCCGCCGGCGATGATGTTGATCCGGTCGTCGGCCCGCTCCACGAGATGCTTGATGCGCGCGGCGCCCTTGGCCGCGGTCGCCGCGCCGCCGCTCGTGAGGATGCAGTCGAACTGCAGCGAGACGAGCAGCTCGAGCGCCTCGTCCTGATCCTTCACCTGGTCGAAGGCGCGATGGAAGCCCACGCGCAGGGGACTGGCAACCGCGTGCAGTTCGGCCAGCCGGTCGGCGTCCACTTCGCCATCGGGAGTGAGAATGCCAATCACCACGCCGTCGGCGCCGAGTTCCTTGGCGACGGCGATGTCGCGCTTCATGATCTCGAATTCGTCATCGGTGTAGACGAAGTCGCCCACGCGCGGGCGCACGAGCACGTGCACCGACACGAGCAGGCGTTCCAGGCACCGCGCGATCAGCCCGGCGCTCGGCGTTGTGCCGCCCTCGTGCAACGGACCGCACAGCTCCAGACGGTGCACGCCGGCCTGCTGCGCCGACAGCGCCGCCGCAAACGAGTCAACCGCCGCTTCCACGCGCACCGTCATGGCTACTTCCCTCCGGGGGGCGGGAGCGTTGCCGCGAACTTCCACTGCGTCGCGTAGTCCCGCGTGAGCGGACGCTGGAGCATCAGCGCCCGCACCATCTCCACGGGCATCGTGCCGTGCGTGTAGATGAAGTCGTGGAACTGGCGGTTGGTCATCGTGCCGCCGTCCACCACCTCGTGATGCAGCGCGCGGAACTGGAGCCCGCCCATCATGTACGCCACCTGGTACAGAGGCCCGTACGACCCGTTGAACGACCGGCGTACCTCGGCAGTCGCGTTCGCCGTCTCGTGCCCCACCCGGGCGACCAGGAAGTCAATGCACTGCTGGGGCGTCCAGTTGCCGAGGTGGAAGTTCAGCGAGAAGATGATCCGCGCCGCGCGGTGCATCCGCCAGAACAGCGCGCCAATGCGATCCTCCGGTTTGCTGTGGAAGCCGTTGTCCCAGAGAATCGTCTCCCAGTAGAACGCGCCGCCCTCGTTCCAGAATGGCGTGCCGAACTCCCGCCGGTACGGGTAATAGCGCGACGTCATGAACCCCTGCATGTGGTGCCCGGGGATCATCTCGTGGAAGACCGTGGCGTGCGAGAAGTGCGGGTTGTTGCCGCGCATCGCCATCAGCTTGTCCTCGTCGGTCATGCTGTCGGTGGGATACGCCACCTGCAGCACCTCGCCGCCAAGGAAGAACGGGCTGGTCTTCTGCCGCTCCGGCGAGATCATCTCGATGCGCCACACCTCCTGCGCGAGCGGCGGAATGGTGATCATGTCGCGCGCGTTGAGCCAGGCCACCGCCTCGAACTCCAGGTCGCGCACGAGGTTCACCTGTTCACCCGGCGGCACGGCGGTCTGCTTCACCTTCTCCATCGCCGCCTTCCAGTCGTCGCCGAACCCCATCTCGCGCGCGGCCTTCTTCATCTCGCTCTCGCCCCAGTCGAGCTCCTTTTGGGCGATGGCGATGAGATCCTCCGGTGAGTACGGGAGCATCTCGTGCTTCAGGCTCGTCTCGATGGCCGCGCGTCCGATCGGCAGCCCGACAATGGGCTCGTCCTCGCCGCGCTTCCAACCGACGATCTTCTCGCGCAGGACGCGCTGGTAGTTGGTGAGTGCCGAGTCGGCCGAGCGGTACGGCGCGCCCGTCCACCACGAGAAGAGCGGGTCGTAGCCGTTGTAGAACTGGTGCCAGCTGCGCAGCAGCGTGCGCAGTGACGCCGTCACCTCGGCGGCGCGGTACGCCGCCACCTTGCTGATCTTGGCCACCGACGAGTCGCCCTTGGGCGGGCCCTCGATCTTCGTGCGCAGCGCGTTCACGGTCTTGCCGATGAACGCGAGCGTACGCGCCGAGCGCGGCCCGTCCACGGTCTCCATGCGGCGGCGCGCGTCTTCGAGCGCGAAGATCGAGTCGCCGAACGGCAGCAGCGCGGCAATCTCGCCGTACACCTTGGTGTCGCGACGCAGCTCCTCTTGCGCCTCGGCGATGCTGTTGCGCAGAAGGATGTGATCGGCCTTGGCGCCGTGGCTCAGCTGGTCGAAGTCAACCGCATTGAGCTGGGCGAGCCACGCGTCGTAGAACTTGGTGAAGACCTCGCGCTGTGGCGCCGAGTATTGCTGCGGATAGCGGCGCTGCAGGACCATTCGGTCGGCCGTGTACCGCTCCACCACGCCGCGCATTTCCGTCCCGCGCTCGGCGAGCAGCAGCTTGGCATCGGGAGCGTAGACACTGGGCTTGCCCTGCACAAACGGTGCAGGGGCATTCGCTTTCTGTGCCTGTTCCCCTGCACCTCGCTGTGCCTGTGCCCGTGCCCCTGATGCGACGGCACCTAGGCAGATGGCGGCAGCGGCGAAAGTGGCGTGCCGTCGCATCAGAGGCTGTAGCCTGACCGGTACGGAGTCGAAATCCACTCCGCCGGGATGTCCTTGGTGAGCAGTTCGCCGTTGGTCGGGTTGAGCTCGATGGTCCGCCCGGCGCGCACGGCAAGGTTGCCAAGCACGATCATCTCGGTGAGCGGTCCCGCATGGGCCGCGATGTTCGAGCCCGGCTGCGTGCCCGCCTTGATGGCCTCAATGAACTCGCCGTAGACGCCCTTGGTGCGCGGGTACTTCTGCGGCAGCGGGCTCGCCTTCACCTGCTTGTCGAGATCGGCGTCGAGCAGGCGCGGGTTCTCGCCATACGTGCCGGCGATGATCGTCCCCTTCTCGCCCTTCCAGAGTTGGAAACCGTCATCCCACAGCGGCCAGTTGTCCATCGCCGTGATCCCCGCCGGCTTGGCCGGAATGATGCCGCCGTCGCGCCAGACGAGCGTGACGATGCCGTTCTTCCCCACGGCGTTCATCGTCCCCTCGACGGGGAACTCGTAGGTGATGCGCGACATCTTGGGCGCTGTCTCCGGGAAAAGCGTCGAAGTCTCGGGAATGACCTTCGCCGGGAACTTCAGGCCGAGGATCCAGACGGCGCAGTCCATGATGTGGCAGGCCATGTCGCCCATGGCCCCCGTGCCGAAATCCCACCAGCCGCGCCAGTTGAACGGCGCATAGGCCGGATGGTACGGACGGAACGGCACGGGGCCGAGCCACAGCTCCCAGTCCAGGGTCGGCGGCACATTGTGCGCTTCGCTGGGCCGACGGATGCCCTGCGGCCAGATGGGGCGGTTCGTGTAGAACTCGATGCTCTCCACCCGGCCGATGAGTCCCGCCTCGATCCATTCGCGCAGGACGCGGATCCCCTCGGCGGCGTGCCCCTGGTTTCCCATCTGCGTCGCCTGCTTTGGCCGCTTCGCGGCCTCGGCCTTCATCGCGCGCACCTCGGCGACCGTGCGGGCCAGCGGCTTCTGGCAGTAGACGTGCTTGCCCGCGCGCAGAGCGAGGAGCGACGCCGCCGCGTGATGGTGGTCCGGCGTCGAGACCGTCACCACGTCAATGTTCTTGTGCTCACGGTCGATCAGCTCGCGGTAGTCCTTGTACTTCTTCGCCAGCGGCTGGGCGCGGTAGCTGCGCTCGGCGGTGACGTCATCCACGTCGCAGAGCGCGTAGATGTTGCAGTCGGCCTGGGCGGCGAAGCCGCGCACGTCGCTGTGCCCCATGCCACCGACGCCGATGCAGGCGACGTTCAGCTTGTCGCTCGGCGCGACATATCGGCCGCCCTGGGCGCCCAGTACGTGCGGCTTGACGATGGTGAACGCCATGCCGGCCATCGAGGACTTCTCGACGAACTCGCGACGCGAGACGGTCGGGCTCTCGGCTTCGTTGGCCGAACTGGCAGCGGGATCCTTGGTGGTCATCGTCAGATTCCTCACTTGGCGGCGTCCGGCATGGCCGGGGTTTCCTTGGGACGGAACAGGAGGGCGAACAGCACCATCACCACGGCGGCGGCGATCGCCGGGTGCAGCCAGATCGCCGGCCAGTTGTGCGTCACCGCAGCCGACGCGTCGGCGGGGGTGTTCGTGAAGCGCTGGACCACGGCACCCGAGACCGAGGCGCCGATGAAGTAGCCCACGCCGTTGGTCACGAAGTTGATGAGGCCTTGCGCCGCGCCGCGAATCTTCGGCCCGGCGCGCTCATCGGTGTAGATCTGCCCGGCGACGAAGAAGAAGTCGTAGCAGATGCCGTGCAGGAGGATGCCCGCGTAGATCATCCACATCCCGGCGGCCGCGTCGCCGTGGGCGAAGGCGAAGTAGCGCAGCGCCCAGGCGGCCATCCCGCCGACCATGATCCACTTGATCCCGAACCTCCGCAGGAAGAACGGGAGAAGGAGCATGAAGAAGATCTCGCTCATCTGGCCGAACGTCTGGATGAACGCCGGCTCCGGCGCGCCGATCTCGTTGAGGAAGAGGTTGGCGAACGAGTAGTAGAACTGCAGCGGCACGCAGAGCAGGAACGATCCGATGACGAACAGCGTGAAGTCCCACTGCTTCAGCAGCTGCAGCGCGTCAAAGCCCACCGCGTCGTGCCAGTTGAACGGCGTCCCGGCCGCCTTGGGCGGGGTGTGCGGGAGCATCAGCGAGAAGAGCGCCATCACCACCGACGCATAGGCGGCCAGCTGCATGGGAAGCGCCTGCGCGTCGGCTTTGAGCACCTTGCCGACGATGAGTCCGGCGACGATCCAGCCGATTGTGCCGAGCACGCGGATGGCCGGGAACTCCCGCGCGGGGTCCTTCACGTGGTGGAACGAGATGCTGTTGGTCAGCGACAGCGTCGGCATGTAGCAGAGCGCGTAGCCGATGAGCAGCGGATAAAACGTGGCAAACGTCGTCTGCTGCGACGCCATCCACATGAGCGCGGCGCCGGCGAGGTGCAGGATGGCGAGCAGTTTCTCGGATGCAAAGAAGCGGTCGGCGATCATTCCCACGAAGAACGGCGAGACGAGGGCGGCGATCGCCGTCGCACCGTAGGCCGAGCCGATCTCCGTGCCGGAGAACTTGAGCGTGGCACCCAGATAGGTGCCCATCGTCACGAACCAGACCCCCCAGATGAAGTACTGGAGGAACATCATCGTCATCAGCTTCAGGCGCGTCGGGGTCATCGGGACTCCGGTGGGCGTGGCGAGGCGCGGTCAGTCGAGCGGGCGGATGCGGATGTTGCGGAGCGCGAGGCTGCCGTTGTGGTCACCCTGGATGCCGATGGCGCCGCGCGCGGCGAGCCCGTAGTTGGGCCACTTGCCGAACTTCGAGGCCTTCACGTTCGCCTTCCAGTCGTCGCTCCACAGCGTGTACTCGGCGACCTTCACGCCGTTCAGCCAGTGCTCGACGTGGTTCTTCTTCATCACGACGCGCGTCTTCTGCCACTCGCCGGCGGGCTTCAGCGCCCCTTCGGCCGACGGATACAGCCCATAGGCGGCGCCAGCAGAGGTCAGACGCGTGCGGCCGTCCGGGGCATTGGGGTCGTCGAGCAGCTGATACTCCGTGCCGCTCCAGTAGATCTTCTCGTACTCCTCGGTGGCGCGGTAGAAGAGCCCGGCGTTGCCGCCCTTCTCGAGCTTCCACTCCAGTTCCAGCTCGAAGTCGCCGAAGGTCTCGCGGGTGAGGATGTCGCCGGTGACGCCCTTCTTGATGAGGACGCCGTCCTCGATCCCCCACCCCTTGGGCATCTCCTGGCTCTGGTAGCCGCGCCAGGCGGACATCGAGGTGCCGTCAAAGAGGGGCTTCCAGCCGCCTCCCTGAAACGGCAGGTGCATCGAGGCGCAGGAGGCCAGGATCAGGGCGCTGGCCGGAATGGCGCGCCGCGTGAAGGCGAGAAGGCGGGTCATGGGAGGAGTCGGAGAGGAGGGGAACCGCGAAAACGTACCGTTAAGGGCGGGGTTCTGAAAGACCGCGCGCGGCCCCGAGTCGCCTCGACGATTCCGACGTCGTATCGTTACGGCAGTCACCATTCACCCCTGCGCGATGCCCCTGCCCATCGAACCTGCCCGCGACGACGCCGACCGCGCGGCCTGCGCGCGGATGATGTGCGAGACCGACCCGTGGATCACGCTGGGACGGTCATTTGAGCGCTGCCTCGCTGCAGTCTCTGATTCCGGGCGCGAGCTGTACGTGGCTCGCGATGGCGCGACCGTGGCCGGGTTCATCCTCATCACGATGAAGGGACAGTTTCCGGGGTACATCGCGTCGGTGTGCGTGGCGCCCAACGCGCGGGGAACAGGCCTGGGAACGCAGCTCGTCGCGTTCGCCGAGGCACGCATCCACCGCGAGTCGCCGAACGTCTTCTTGTGCGTCTCCTCGTTCAATCACCGGGCGCGTGCGCTCTACGAACGCCTCGGCTTCGAGTACGTGGGCGCGCTGAAGGACTACATCGTCGAGGGGCACGACGAGCTGCTGTACCGCAAGACGATCGGGCCGTGGAGCGACTTCACGCCGCGTCAGTAATCTCCCCAAGCGAGTGGACCGGCGGCGCCCGTGTCCCACTCGCTGACCAGCCGCCCGTCGCCGCAGTAGCTTTTAAGGATGCGTGGCCGCCCTGCCGCCACGCCCATCCACCCCACCGCGGCCTGAGTCCGCGCGAGGAATCCACCGTGTCCAAGACGTCGCATCTCGCCGATCCCGACAAGAACCCGTCCTTCACGAAGGCGATCTTCTCTGGGGAAATTCGTGAGGACCTTGCCTTCCCCTTTCCCGTTCCCAGCGAATCCGACCGCGAGGCCGCGGCCGCGATTCTCGATACGTTCCGCGGCTGGGCGAAGGACACGGTGGACGCGCGCAAGCATGACCACGACGGAAAGTTCACGGACGAAACGCGCGCGGGGATGGCCGACCTCGGGCTTATGGGACTGAACATCCCCGAGGAGTACGGCGGCTTCGGGGCGAGCGCGATGGTCTTCAACCGCGTGATAAGCGAGATCGGGGCCACCGACGCGGCGCTCGCCGTCTACTTCGGTGCGCACCAGTCGATCGGGTGCAAGGGGATCACCCTCTTTGGCTCGGACGCGCAGAAGCAGAAGTACCTGCCCAAGTGCGCCAGCGGCGAGATGATCGCTGCCTTCTGCCTCACCGAACCCAGCTCCGGCTCCGACGCGCAGGCGATGCGCGCCACGGCCGTGCCGAGCGCCGACGGCACGCACTACGTGCTCAACGGCAGCAAGATCTGGATCTCCAATGCCGGGTACGCCTCGCTCCTGACGGTCTTCGCGAAAGTGCCGGTAGAGGTTGACGGCAGGCAGAAACAGCGCGTCACCGCGTTTATTGTCGACGCGCATGCGCCGGGCGTCTCACTCGGCCAGCCCGAGCAGAAGATGGGCATCAAGGCCTCCGACACACGCACATTCACGTTCGAGAACGTGACGGTGCCCGCGGACGACCGGCTCGGCGACGTAGGCGCCGGTTTCAAGATCGCCCTCGAGATCCTGAACTCCGGGCGTCTCGGCCTGGCGGCGTCCACGACCCGTGGCACGCGCGAGATGATGCGCCACGCACTCGAGTACGCAAGGCAGCGGGAGCAGTTCGGGCGCCCGATTGGCTCGTTCGAGATGCTCCAGCGCAAGTTCGCCACCGCGGCTGCCGAGTGCTACGCGGCGGACGCGGCATGGATGGTAACCTCGGCGATGGTGGACCGCGGCGGCGTGGACTTCTCACTCGAGACTGCCGCGTGTAAGGTGTTCGCGTCGGAGCTGGCGTTCCGCACGGCCAGCGAGACGATGCAGATCGCCGGTGGCATCGGGTATTCCAAGGAGTATCCGTACGAGCAGTTCGTGCGCGACGCGCGCATCAACATGATCTTCGAGGGGACAAACGAGATCCTGCGCGCGCTGATCGCGCTCTCCGCCCTGCAGGAGCCGGGCGAGCGCCTCAAGCACATCGGCAAGGCCTTCAAGGATCCTCTGCGCTCGATCGGCGCAATCAGCGGCTTCATCGCCAACCGCGCGGTGCGCCAGCTGACGAAGCCGGAGTTCACGAAAGTGCATCCGGTGCTGCGCGACGAAGCCGAGGCGATCGCCGACGTGATTCACGCGCTCGCCGTGGGCGTGGAAAGTCTGCTGATGAGCGAGGGCAAGGCGATCATCGAGAAGCAGTTCCATCAGGAGCGCCTCGCCAACGCCGCGATCGACATCTACCTCGCCGTCTGCGCCCTCTCCCGCTGCACGGCCGCGCTGGAACGCGCGGGCGGCGACGAGACGAAGGTCACGCCCGACCTCGACTGCGCGCGGCTCTTCGTCGCCGCCGCGGCGCGCCGCGCGCGCCGCGCCGTGCGCGCCCTCTCCCGCAACCAGGACGCGCGGCAAAAGGCCGTCGCCGAGCGGGCGATGGAGAGCGGGAGTCTGTGTCCTGAGGTGCCGATCGGGTGACTCAAAGGCACGGGAACGGGCACGGTGGGGTGCACGGTGCACCGAAGTGAGGAGGGGCGAGCCGACGCGCGTGGCTCGCCCCTCCGCTTCTCCGTGCACGGTGCACTCCACCGTGCCCGTTCCCGTGCCTCCGCTAGCGAGTGATAGAAACCGTCCCCGCCCCCGCATTGAACACGCTCGGCAGCACCGTGAGGTTCGAGGTCGGCTGTCCGCCCGTCCACGTGCCGCTGCTGTTGAACCGCGCTCCATGCGCCGGGCAGCGGAAGGATCCGCCCTGCACCTCCACGGTGAAGCCCTGGTGCGGGCAGCGGAGGGAGAAGGCGGCGAACGACGCCGCGCCGGTGCGCACGAGCGCCACCGGCAGCCCGCTCCCGCCGTCCACGCGGGCCACGCCGCCGACGCTGGCCAGCGCGGGGAACGCCGCGAGGCTCACGATCAGCGCGCCACTTCCCGCCGCGCCGCCCCCGCCCGCATTGTCATCATCGTCCGCGCGCGGCGCCGACGGACCGATCTGTCCGTCACCGCAGGCGCCCTGCAACAGCGCCAGCGCCGCCACGGCCGCCGCGCCCAGGAAATCCCGGCGCTTCAGCGCGCAGCCACCGTCGCACTCGTGGGTGTCTGCCATCGGTCGGCTCCGCGTCAGAGGGTGATCACCGCCGCCGCCCACGGCGCCGGCTCCGAATCCGACTCGTACCACGTGTCCACGTCCACGACGATCGCGTTGCCGTCGCGACGGATCTTGAGCCGGTCCATGTTCCGCGTCGCGCGTCCGGAGACGAACTGGCCGTCCCAGCGATAGCGCGACTCGTGCTTGGTGCAGTAGAAGCCCGTCCCCGCCGGGTCGGCCTTCAACGCGGTGTTCTGGTGCGGGCACGACAGGGCGAAGGCGTACACCTTCCCGACGTTGCGCACGACGATCACTTCGTTCTCGTCGTCGAACCGCACGCCATCCTTCGCCGGAATGGGATAGCGCACCTCGGCGCGCTCGCGTGACAGCGCGCGGATGGGCGTCGCCGCGCCAAGCGCGGCGCTTGGCGCGAGCCCCGTCGCGACCAGCGCGGCCGTGAAGGCGCCAACGTCGCGCAGGAACGCGCGGCGGGCGATCGGACAATCGGGCGAGCAGTCGTGGGCGCTCATGCGTGTCGGCGTCAGGCGTTCATCAACAGCACGCCGCCCAGCACGACGGCAAACCACAGCAGCGCGCTCAGCGACGAAGCGACGGTCAGCAGTCGCCAGCCCGCCGGGATCGTGGCCGGCGCCGCCTGCAGACGCCGCTCCTGCAGCTGCAGCCAGCGTCCGTTGACGAGCAGCAGCGCGAACGCACCCATCTTGAACCAGTAGCGCGGCGAGGTGGCGTAGGTCTCGAGATCCGCCGTGAAGAGCAGCACCCCCGAGAGCGCGGCGACCGTGAGGCCCGTCAGCACCGGCGCGTGGAGTTCGCTGATTTCGGCGAGCAGCCGCGCCCGGCCCTCGCCGGCGGCGGTGCGGAGCTTCCATACCGCGCGATCCGCGGACACCGCCAAGCCGCCGGCCCAGAGCATCCCGCCGAGGTGCGCGAACATCAGAAGCGTCTGCGCCCCATCAGAGCGCGAGTAGAACTTGGCCCATGGACGCACCAGCTCCACCAGCGTTTCCAGTCCGGTCATCTCAATCCCTCCGCAGGGGCTTCAGCATCATCAGGTACGACGCGCTGGCGAGTGACATCGAGGTGAGCGCAATCGTGCGGTGCTGCCGGCGCTTGTCCAGCGACCCCTCGGCGTCTTCCGCAAGCATCCCCGTCGCCACGAAGCCGGCCTCGGCCAGGAGCATCAGCGCGGCGTGCGTCGTACGCCATCCCCGACCGCCCTCCTGATGGCGCGTCTCCCACCAGTTCAGGCTGCCAGTCACGGTGTTGAGGGCGAAGAGCCCCGCAACGCCTCCTGCTGCGAGACCGTGGTAGTCCTTGGCCCAGTCCGGCGCTGCGTCCGACTTGTCGTACAGCTGCTCGCCGGCTGCGTACTGAAAGGCGAAGAGCGGCAGTATCGCAAACGACGCCAGCTTGTGGATCCGCTGGCGCGTGCGATACGCGTCGCTGAGCCGCACGGCGCGCCGTCGCACACGCACGGTGTCCGTGGCCGGAGCGCTCACGCCAACCCGAAGGCCGTCCGCGCGCGGCCCGACACCGGGCGCCGGTTCCGTCACATTCTGCGCGCCCACGGCAACCATGAGCGCCAACGTTGCTCCCGCGATCATGCGGCTCCCGGGTCAAAAGGCCACAACGCAACCGCGCCATCCGGCTGGTACCGCTCCCGAGCACGGAGGTTCCTGACCTACGTGCCGGTCGAACGGCTGAATGTAACTCACAGAGGGCGAACAGCGGTAATCACGCTCTCCCCTCGATAGATTGCCCGTGTGACGCAGATCACCCTGTCCAGCGTGCGCGTGGAGTTCGGCGCCACGATCCTGCTCCGCGACGTCTCTCTTACAGTTGGCGAAGGAGAGCGTTGGGGCATCATCGGGCGCAACGGCTCAGGAAAGACGACGCTCTTTCGACTGATCACCGGCGACCAGCGCCCCACGTCGGGCGCCGTGGCGCGCGGCGGGGGACTGCGACTTTCCGTGCTCGACCAGCACCGGGACTTCGGCGACGCCGTCACCGTGTGGGAGGCCGCGGCGCAGCCGTTCGCCGCGCTGATGGCGCTCGAAGCGTCGCTCGCTGAACAGGCCAACCGGCTGGCCGAGATGGGGGCTGAGCCCGACCCAGCGGCGCTCGATCGGTATGGCCACGACATGGAGCGCTTCGCCCACGAGGGAGGATATGACTTCCACGCTCGCGTCGACGCCGTGCTGCAGGGCCTGGGCTTTGATCCCGAAGAAGCCAAGGTCAAGCGCCTCGCGGTGCTCTCCGGCGGCGAGCGCGGCCGCGTGGGATTGGCCGCGCAGCTGGTCGCCCCCGCCGACGTGCTCCTCCTCGACGAGCCGACCAATCACCTTGACCTCGAGACCACGGCGTGGCTGCAGCAGTACCTGATCGAGCGGCGCGGCACCGCGCTTATCATCAGTCACGATCGCGCCTTCCTCGACGAGACCGTGGACCACGTGCTCCACATCGAGGGCGGCACCGCGACAGCGTACCGCGGCGGATATTCGGCGTTCGTCACGCAGCGCGCTGAGCGCCGTCTCACGCTCGAGCGTCAGGTCGAGCAGCAGCGGAAGTTCATCGCCAAGGAGGAGGAGTTCATCCGGCGGAACATCGCCGGCCAGAACACCAAGCAGGCGCAGGGACGCCGCACGCGGCTCGCCCGCCTGCCGCGCCTCACGCCGCCCCCGGGCGAAGGCGACGCGATGGCCTTCTCCCTTGAGGTGAAGGAACGCGGCGGCGACCGTGTGGTCTACTGTGACCAGCTGGACGTGTCCGTCGGCGGGCGCACCCTCGTGAAGGGATTCCACGCCACCGCCATGCGCGGAGACGTGGTCGCGATCGTCGGCCCAAACGGCGCCGGCAAGTCCACGCTACTCCGCACCATTCTGGGCGAGCGCGAGCCCACGACTGGCGAAGCGCGGCTTGGCGGCTCCATCACCGCGGCGCATTTCCGCCAGGACTTGGCCCAGGTGCCGATGGGCACGACGATCTATGACTGCATCAACGATCTGCGCCCGCTCTGGACGCGCGGGCAGATCCAGGGCCTTCTCGGCGCGTTCGGCTTCTCGGGAGACACCGTGCAGCGCCGCACCGACGTCTGCTCGGGTGGCGAGCGGTCGCGCCTCGCGCTCGCGATGATCACCCTCTCGCGCGCCAATTTGCTGGTCCTCGACGAGCCCACCAATCACCTGGACGTCGAGTCCATCGAGGCCATCGAGGACGCGCTCGACGGCTACGAGGGCACGGTCCTCCTGGTCAGCCACGACCGCGCGTTCCTGCGCGAGCTGTCCACGCGCGTGTGGGCGTTCGACGGCGTGCGGGTGGAGGATTTCGCCGGCACCTTCGTCGAGTGGGAGGAGCAGCAGAAGGCGCGGGCGGCCACTGCCGCCTCGGAAGCGGCGCGCGCCGCCGCCGAGCGGCGCGAAGCGGAGAAGCGACAGGCGCAGCGCGCCACCGCCTCACAGGAGAAGGATCAATCGCTCCGCCGCGAGCGGCGTCGCGTCGCCGAGGCGGCGCGGGCCGCGGAGCAGGAGGTGGCGGCGCTCGAGCGGCGCGTGCAGGAGTGCCGGCGCGTGCTCGAGGATCCGTCGCTGTACGATGGAAGCGCCGCCGCCGCGCGGCGGGCGGCTGAACTGACGCGCGACCTCAAGGACGCGGAGGGCGCGCTCGACACGGCGATGCACCGGTGGATGGAGCTCACCGCGGCATCGGACGCGACGGAGTAGCTCGCATAAAGAGCAGAACGCCCCGGCGCGCGTACAGCGCGCCGGGGCGTCGGGCATTCAGGCGGAGGTTACGCCGCTTCCGGGCGGACCTTCTGGTACTGCTCCGTCGCGTAGCGCAGCGCGAGCACCGCGGACGCCTTCAGTTCGTACTCGATCGCGAGTTCGCCGAGCTGGGTCGGCGAATGCCGGCTCATCTTCGCCGACTTCACGTTGCACGCGTTGTGCCGGCGCGCATACTCGCAGCTCGCATGCCAGAGCGTGTTGGCGGCGTGCCACGTGGCCTCGTCGAGTCCGTCGCGCGACCCCGAGCCAAGCGCCCAGTAGCGCTCGCACGACTCGTTGAGGATGCGGACGCAAAGCACCGAGACTTCGATGACCGCCTCGAGTTCGTCCTCGCCGCACTTGAGGTCGAGCACGCGGCCGATGCGCGCCTGCTGTCGGCAGCACTCGACGGCCGAGCGCAACAAGTTGTCCGCGGCGCCAAGCAGCGTTGGCGCATCCGCGGCCGCGAGCGCAGCCCCGCCCTTCGCGCTGGTTCCCTTCGAGTTCGCCATACGTCGCCTGATCCGGGGTGGGTGGGACACTAGAACAATTGGCGGGGCGCACCCCCCGAAACAAGCGGTCTACCGCAACTCTCCTGCCCGGACGTGCAGGGGGAAGGTGACCCGTCGCATGGTATGCGGTCGGCCCCAACGCTCCGCCACGGAGCGGGCGAAGGCCTCGAAGCTGTCGCGCCCGCGCACCACGAAGGACTGCTGAACCGCCGACCATGTCTCCACGTACCCAAGGAACTGGGGCAGGCTCATGTCGGTCACAAGTTCGAACGGGGGCACGTCGAGCTCGTCGATGGGGAGCGCCAGCGTCCGATACCCCTCGTCCACCAGGCGGCGTTCGGGCGACCAGAAGGAGCCGATGGTCACCCGGTGGAAGAACTCCACAAGTTCATCGAGGGCGGGCGCGATGCGGCACAGGGAGTAGCACCAGACGGCCAGCACGCCGCCCGGCTGGAGCACCCGGCGCGCCTCGGCGATGAACGCGTCCACGTCCATCCAGTGCAGGGCCTGCGCCGCCGTGACGAGCTGCGCAGCGCCGGACTCGATGCCGCTGTCATAAGTCGCCACGCGATACGCCACGCGATCGTGCGGACGCGCCTGCGCGAGCTGTTCCGCGCTCGGATCGGTGGCGATGACGCGCGCGAAGCGCTCGGCGAGTCCAAGCGCCGCCTGCCCGTTGCCCGTGCCGCAATCCCAAGCCAAGGTCGTGCCCGGCGCGCGCAGCGCGAGGTAGTGAAAGAGGACGGCCGGGTAACGCGGGCGGAACCGCGCGTACGACGGGGCGATGGCAGCAAAGCGATCCGCGGCCACGCCGCGGCCGCGCGCGTCAGCGGTTGGCACGGTCTTCAGCGACCAACGCCAGACGGTCGCCGGTCGGACTCAGCGCCAGGCGGGAAATGTCCCGCACGCCGTCGGCGGCGAGGTCCGCGACCACATCCCATCGTCCGTCCACCCACGCCAGCACGCGCGAGCCGCTGCCCGTCAGGAGCACACCGTCCGGGGTCCAGACGTGGTAGTCCGCCTGCGCTGGCGCGCGGGCGATGCGCGCCGTGCCGCCGGTGCGCAGGTCGAGCGCGGTGATCCAGGGACCGTCGGGGCCTTGCTGCACGAAGCTGATCGCGTCACGCCCGGGGATCTTCTGCAAGGCGCGCCCGATGTCCCGCGCCATCACCGTCGCCGTCCCGGTGCGCACATCCGCCAGCTGCAGCGTCGCCGGCGCCCCGCCCGGCGCCCCGAGCGGCGCCCCCAGCACGTACAGCCCGACGAGCGCGTCGCTTGCCCAGACATGGTAGCCCACGGGCTGGATGGCCTCGAACAGGAGCGCCGGCGGCTCATCGCCACGCAGAGCGAAACGCCAGAGGCGCTGGGTGCTGTCCGCCTCCACGCGAATGGTCGAGTAGTGAAGCCCGTCCGGCATCGGCGTGGCGGAGTACTCGCTTTCCACGACCGTGCGCGTGAGGTTCACGCGCTCGCGCGTCACGAGGTCGAGACGCCAGATGTCCGACGGACCGTCATCGGCGATGGCCGTGTACAGCACCGCTTGGCCGTCGGCCGTGAACGCCGGTTGGTTGTCGTAGCCGAGGCGCGCCGTCAGGTTCTCGGCGCGACCCGCGCGCGGCACGCCGCGCCCCTCGAGCGGCACCAGCCAGATGTCGGTGGACGGCCGGCCTTGCGCGTCGAGCGGGCCGAATGGGAGCAAGAGGAAAACGCAGAGGCGAAACCGCAATGCCATTACCTCACAAGGCGCGGGACGAATCCGGAGCAGACAACCCACGCGCGAGGGTCGCCACGTCGGGTCTGGATTCTACAATGCGCTGGCGTTCCGGCATTTGCTACTCCGGCGAACGTCTGAAAGGACCATCCTGGTTAATCAGGCCGCCCCGGCCCGGTCGTGAGGTCTGTCGGGGGCTCCCCCACCCACTGGGGCGCCGGGAGCAGCGCGAACCCCGACCGCCGCAACGCATCACGGCCGGACGGCGAGAGCAGAAACCGCACGAACTCGAACGCGAGATCTCCTTGGGCGGCGTTCGAGGGCACGGTGAGTGCGAAGAGGATCGGCGCTCCCCGCAGTCGGAGCGGCGGCATCCCGCGTGGGCTCGGCAGCGATACTTCCGCTGACCGGTACCGCTCGGCGTGCGCCGGATCACTGAGGTTGATCTCCGGCGGCAGGGTCACGTACCGCAGACCGTGGGCCTTTGCCAGGTTCTCGTAGGTCCAACCGTAGTCGAGCTCACCGGTCTCCAAGTGCGCGCTAAGATCCGCCTCCGCGCGCCGAATGTTCCGTTCGGGAATCGTCGCACGAAGCCGCGCCGTCAGTCCAGGCTGTCCGTAGAATTGTTCGGCGAGCTGCATGACCATGTCCGCTCGGTATCCACTCGGATCAACGCGCATGTCCGACCGGCCGACCTCCACGCCGGGCCGCAACAGCACCTGCCACCAGTTGTCCGTGCGGATCTCATCCGAGAACCGCGCCTTCGGCCCGTACGCCAGCACGATGGCGTTCGTCCCGAAACGCACATACCACGACGCGTGCTGAGGCAGGATCAGGTCCGCGAGCAGCTGCTCGTCGGCCACCGCGAGGATGTCAGGCACCACGCCGAGCTCCGTGACTTTGCGCACCACCTCCAGGCTCGGCGCGTTCTCCTGCGCGGTCACCAACCGAGGAGGCGTTCCCGCAAACTCCTGCAGGGCATCGCGCAGCGGTGGGCCCAGTGCGGCCGCGTTGTACACCGTGAAGACCGGACGCGGTTCCGCGCACGCGACGCCCAGCATCACGAGCGCGAGGCATGTCCACCCCTGGCCCAGGATCATCGGCATGCGCATGACGTCGTCTCCACCTCGCGTGCCTGCCGCCTACCCAAGCACCGGCAGCACCTCGCCCGCGCACGTGCCAAACCCGATGCGCCGGAAGCCTTCTCGCTCGCACCAGCCGCGCAGCATCACTTCGTCGCCGTCCTGCAGGAACGCGCGCGATTCACCGTTGCCCAGCGCCACGGGCGACTGCCCGCGTGAAGCGAGTTCCAGCAGACACCCTCGCGAATCCGGCGTCGGGCCGGAGACGGTTCCGCTCGCGATCAGGTCGCCGGGCCGCAGGTTGCAGCCGTTGCTCGTGTGATGCGCGAGCATCTGCCCCAGCGTCCAGTACATCCCGCTGAAATCACCGCGGCTCAGACGCACGGCGTCCGCCCCCGCGGCGCGCATCGCCGCCGTGCGGAGCCATACCTCGAGCGTGATATCGAAGCCGCCACGCGCGCGGTTCGTGGCGTCGTCGAGGTACGGGAGCGGCGCCGGGTCTCCGGCGGGCCGTTCGAAGCCTGGCGCGCGGAAGGGTTCCAGCGCGTCGAGCGTCACCACCCACGGCGACACCGTCGTCGCGAAGCTCTTTGACAGGAATGGCCCGAGCGGCTGGTACTCCCACTGCTGCACATCGCGCGCCGACCAGTCGTTCACGAGGCAGAGGCCGAAGAGGTGCTGCTCCGCATCGGCGAGGGCGATCGGTTCACCCTGGCGGTTGCCGCGCGCGATGAAGGCGCCCACCTCAAGCTCGTAGTCGAGCCGTTGGCTCGGCGCGACCGTCGGCGGTCCGTCCGGTGTGGCAACGACCTGTCCGCGAGGGCGCCGCACCGGCGTGCCGCTGGCCACGATGCTTGACGCGCGGCCATGGTACCCGATGGGGATCCACTTGTAGTTCGGCAGAAGCGGATTGTCGGGCCGGAACATCGCCCCGACGTTCGTCGCGTGATGGACCGAGGCGTAGAAATCAGAGTAGTCGCCGATCTCCGCCGGCACGCGCATGCCAATGGCGTCCATCGGCACGAGGATCTCCCGGGCCATCGCCCGCGCGCGCTCGCCCTCCGGCGTGCCCGCACGCAGCAGGCGATGCGCCACGCGGCGGACCGCACGCGCGTCGTCCCGGCCAAGCGCCATCAGCGCGTTCAGCGACCACGACATCAGGGCCGCGCGCACAGAAGGGTCCACGTCGGCGAACAACCCCTCGTGCGTCGCGGCGAGACAGTCGAGCACCTGATCGCCGATCGCGATCCCGACGCGCGGTCGCTCCTCGTAGTCGTGACGGAAGATCCCGAAGGGAAGATTCGCAAGCGGGAAGTCCGTGTCCGGCGCGTTCGCGCTCTCCACCCACGAGACGGCGGTTGGATCGTGCGTGTCGTCGAGCTGTGGCGTGGTCACGAGAGAGGGAGGGTCGAAAGGTCGTCGAGCGGCTCGCGGAATGAGCAGGATCCGAAACTCACGGCAAACGCCTCGCGGTGGGCCGCGAGGGCTGCAGCGTCCAGCGTGTGGCCACGCCAGGCAACGCCGGCATTCGTCACGCGGAAGGCCGTCGCGTCGCGCTCGTCCAGCACGTCCGCAACGTGGGCCGGCTCCATGCCGCGTCGCGCGAACGCCGCCGCCAGGAAGACATTGAGGTAGCCGAACATCACGCCGCGCGGCGCCTGCGCGTCATAGGTCAGGGGAAACTCGCCGCGCAGGGGATGGTGCAGGCCGGCGGTTGCCTTGAAGCGCACCCGGTGCCGCGCACATGCGGCGAGGAAGCGCGCCACGTCCGACGGCGACGGAAACGCGTCCGCCGTCACGCCGCCGGTGCGCACCTTGGCGTGGAGGCCAGCGCTGGCGATGGCCGCCACGAGCGGCGCGGGATCCTCGCGGACCGGAATCTCCACGTACACCGACGCCAGCGTCGCCAGCGGCGCGAGCCCTCGGACTTCGTCGCTGGTCGCCGCGCGCGACTCCACCGTGTCGACCACCGCGCGGCCGGCGAGGCGCGCGTTGAACGCGCCGATCGCGTCCGCGTCGCTCGCCTGCGCGAGCGCGGCAACACGCCACGGCGTGCCGTTGAGATGCCGTCCCGCCGCCTGCGCGAACTCGTCGAGCCGCACCACCGGCACGACGAACCGCCCCAGCGCCCAGGCGTCGTCCCCCGCGCGATACGCGGCGTAGTTCGCCACGGCCTCGTCCATCGACACCGCGGCCGGCGGAAAGAGCCCCGCGTAATCGATGCACTCGGTCAACAGCGCGCGGAGAACGCTGTTCATCCGCCGTCTACCGTCCACCGTCCGCCGTCACCCTCACGGCACCAACCCACGATTCAAGTACTTCCCCAACCACCCATGGAACTCGCGATACCACAACTGGCTGTTCTGCGGCTTGAGGATCCAGTGCCCCTCATCCGGATAGAGCAGGATGCGCGCATCCACCCCCTGCCGCCGCAGTGACGTGAACATCGAGATGCCCTCGGTATACGGCACGCGATAGTCGAGCTCGCCGTGAATCACCAGGGTCGGCGTCTTGAAGTTCTTCGCGAACAGGTGAGGCGACCACTTGCGGTACTGCGTCGCCATCGCCGTGGGGTTCCAGAACGGACCGCCATACTCCCACTCGGGGAACCAGAGCTCCTCGGTCGCCGAGTACATGTGCTCCAGATTGAACGGCCCGGCGTGTGAGACGAGCGCCTTGAAGCGGTTCGTGTGCCCCGCGATCCAGTTCACCATGTAGCCGCCGTACGAGCCGCCGGCCGCCGCCATGCGCGTGCTGTCCATCCACGGATTCGCCTTGAGCGCGGCATCGAGTCCCTTCATCAGGTCCACATAGACCTTGCCGCCCCAGTCCTGGCTGACGCCGTCGGTGAGCTTCTGCCCGTAGCCGGTGGAGCCGGTCGGGTTGATGATCACCAGGCCGTATCCCGCCGTGGCGAACATCTGGTAGTTCCAGCGCGTGCTCCACGCGTCGAGCCAGGCTCCCTGCGGACCGCCGTGGATGAGGAGCAGCACCGGAAACTTCTTCCCGGCTTCGTACTGCGGCGGCTTCAGCGTGAAGCCGTGGATCTTCACGCCGTTCGCGCCGGTGAACCAGAAATCCTCGAGCGGGTTGAGGGCGAACTGCGCAAGATGCGCCTGGTTCTCGTGCGTGAACCGGCGTTGATTGCTCACGCCGTTCGCGTCGAGCGTGCCGAGCCAGACTTCGCCCGGCGCCGACGCCGATTCACGGATCCACGCCACCGTGCCGTTCTTCGCGATGGAAAGCTGGGTGTTGTTGTGCTCGGTGATCACCGGTTGCGGCGCGCTGGCGTTGCCCTGCGCGTCGAGCGTCACGCGGAAGTACTTGTCGCGCCCCTGGTCGCCCGCCATCACCAGCAGCGACTTGCCGTCCGGCGCGGCGACAATCGCGTCCGCGTTGCGGTCCCACGTGGGCAGCAGTTCGCGGAACGCGCCGCTGGCCACGTCCATCGCCATCAGGCGCCACCGATCGGCCTCGAAGCCTGCGCGCTGCTGGGAGGCGTAGAAGCCCCACTTGCCATCGGGCGAGGCCACCGGGTTCTGGTCGGCTCCCTTGTTCGCTCCGGTTGCCAGGCGTGGAGTCCCGCCGTCCACGCCGATGCCGTACAGGTTGATGTCGGTCGTCCAAGCGTTCGCCACACCGTCGTCTTTTGCGGTGAACGCGAGCTGCCGGCCGTCCACGCTGAACGTGTATCCCTCGCTCCCCCCAAACGGCCCCGGCGGCACATCGTACCGCGCCCCTGGAATCAGGTCGCGCAGATCCCCGCCATCCGGTTTCACGACAAACAGGTGCGAGCGCGTCCCCTCGTCGTAGGCGTTCCAGTGGCGGAAGAGCAGGTCGTCGGCGACGTGCGCCTTCACCTTGCTCTCGCTCTTCGCCTTGTCCTTCGCCGCGTTGCAGGCATCGTCGCGGCACTCGGGATAGACGGCGGACACGAACGCAATGCGATCGCCGGTCGGCGCCCACACCGGGCCGCTCGCGCCGCCGGTCAGGGTGGTCAGCTGCTTGGGCGCTCCGCCCTGCACCGACGCGATCCAGAGTTGACCGCCGCTGATGTACGCGATCGCCGTGCCGTCGGGCGACCAGCGCGGCTCGCTGATGGACGTCTTCTCGTCCGGCCATGCGCGGGCTGCTCCGCCGGCGACCGGCGCGAGGAACGTGCGCGCCGGACGGCGATTCGCGGAGAGGTCCGCGCTGCGCACCGTGTACAGGATCCACGCGCCATCCGGGGAGAGCTGCGGGTCGGAGACGATGCGCGTCGCCGCAAACTCCTCGAACGTGATGGGGCGGCGCGACTGCGCGTCCAGTCCCGGCGCGGCAAGGGCGAGGACGACCAGCGCGGCGAACAGGCGACGATGTGACAGCATACGAAACTCCCGCGGCGCGAGGGCCGCCGAAGGTCAGAGGTGTGCCAGGAACTCGGGAAACGACGTCCGCAGGCGTTCGGCCAGATCCGGCAAATCGCGCAGCAGACGGAAATCGGAGAACTCGAAGCCGGGGGCGACGGTGCATCCGGCGAGCGTGTAATCGCCCGTGCACCGCACCGCCTGCCAGCAGGCGGCGGGAACCACCCGAACCGGCATGCTCGACGCGTCCACCGGACCGACGACCTCGGTGCGTGCGCGCGTGACCTGCGGGTCGAGCAAGTGCAGCTCCAGCGGTGCGCCTTCGTACCAGTGCCAGATCTCGTCCGACGCCACGCGGTGCCAGCGGTTCACGTCCTCGCCGCGCAGCAGGTAGAAGATCGTGGTCGCCGCCCAGCGCTCCGAGCGGCCGTCGTCGGTGCGGACCATGCGCCGCGAACGGAACAGCTCCCGGTAGAACCCGCCCTCGGGATGCGGCGCCAGCCCGAGCGTGCGAACGAGGTCGTCAGCGCGAGCGCTCATGCGGGCGCCTGCTGCCGCAGCTTCACGGCCGTCGCCTTGGCGCGCACACGGATATTGATGAACTCCACGGCGATCGAGAAAGCCATCGCAAAGTACGTGTAGCCCTTCGGCACGTGGTAACCGAAGCCCTCGATGATCAGGTTGCCGCCGATCATCACCAGGAAGGCGAGCGCCAGCACCTTGATGGTCGGATGCCGATCCACGAACTCCGAGATCGGCGTCGCCGCCCACAGCATGACCATGAGGGCGATGACGTTCGCGGCGATCATGATGCTCACGTTCTGGACCATCCCGACCGCCGTGATCACCGAGTCCACGGAGAAGACGATGTCCACCACCATGATCTGGGCCACGACTGCCCAGAGCACCGCCTTCGCCTGGGCGTCGCGCTGGTGCTCCGCCCCCTCGAGCTTCGAGTGGATCTCGAACGTCGCTTTGGCGATCAGGAAGAGCCCGCCGGCGATGAGGATCAGGTCGCGTCCGGTGAACGCGCGCCCCATCGCGGTGAAGAGATTCCCGGTGAGCCCCATGATCCACGTGATGCTCAGCAGGAACGCGATGCGCGTGACAAGCGCGCCAGTGAGCCCGAGACGGCGAGCCTTTGCCTGCTCCCCGGGCGGCAGCTTGCCGGCAAGGATCGCGATGAAGATGACGTTGTCGATGCCCAGCACGAGCTCGAGCGCGGTCAGCGTCACGAGTCCTACCCAGGCGTTCGGATCAGCAAGCCAATCGAGCATGTGAAGTCACGAAAAAGGGGAGAATGCACGGCGGGCTCACGACCCAATCGTCCACCGTCCACCGTCTACCGTCTACCGTCCACCGTCAACCGTCCACCGTCCCTACCCCACCTCCTCCACCTCGCCCCCACTCCAGCTCACCCGCCAACGTCGCGTGGCCCGAGGCTCGATCCAGTGCGCGCCTTCCCAGCTTCCCAGCGCATCGCTCAGCGAACCCGGCGCGCCGATCCCCGGCTCAAACCCGAGGTTGTAATACGGCGCGGGGCGTCGCCACGGCAGCCACGACGTGCGCGGCAGCGGATTCCACCCGCCGTGGTTGACCCACAGCCCGACGTGGCTCACCTCGCCGTCCTCAAACGCGGCCGTCAGCCGGTCCCGTCCCTCGTGGACACTCACCGATCGCACGCTCCGCGCAAGATCCACGTGCAGCATGCACGCGAACGGCTTCTTCCACGCGAGCGCGGGTGCCGAGAAGTCGAGTAGCTGCCCGCCGCAGCGCGCGCGCGGCCAGCGATGCTCCGCCCCGGCGCCGCCGAGGTCGACGCCGTGCGCCGCGGAGACGCGCATCCGTGCGCCCTCGGGGAGCATCACGCGCGTCTCGCGGCCGAGCGGCAGGAGGGCGTGCGCCGCCCAGAGGAAGGGGATCTTCTGCTCGCCGAGATTCGTCGCCGCATACTCGCAGCGCACCTCGCCGGCTGGCGTGACAAGCAGCGAACGCTCGAAACGATACGGGAGGCATTCGCCTTCCCAGGTGAGCACCGCGCGGTGACCATCGGCCTCGGTGCTCAGCCGCATCGCCGCGGGCTGCGACCACAGCTCGCCGTGGTCGGGCAGTTCACGTCCCCCGGCGCCGCGCACGAGTGAGGGCAGGGCGCACGGCGTGACCGTCGGAAAGCACTCGTCGAGTCCGCCGCTGTCCGCCGTCAGCACGTAGGAATCGCCCTTGCGCGGGGCGCGGAACGGGAGCTGGTCGTTGTGCCACAACCACTGCCGCTCGCCAAACCACAACTCGGCGATCTTGCCGCCGAGCGCCGGGAGGATCACAACCCGCGCGTTGCCCCCGCGCAGCTCGACGCTGCCGTGCGCGGCGGGGGACGGCGGCGCGCCCACCGGGCTAGCCGAGGGTGGCCGGATCGATGCCGCGCGTCGCGAAGACGCGGACCACGGCGTCGCCGATCTTGTTGTTCGGCGTGCTGGCCCCGGCCGTCAGCCCAACCGTCACCGGCCCGCGCCCCAGCCACTCGGACGTCTCCATCGTCTGACCTGAGATTGGGTCGCGCGACTGGATCGTCCCGCGCGCGGGATCGATGCCCAGCGCGTCCTCGACGTGGAACATGCGCACCTTCTCGGCGCACAGCGCCGCGAGCGAAATCGTGTTGCTCGAGTTGTAGCCGCCGATCACGAGCATCACGTCCGGTGGGTCCAGCAGCAGCGCGTTGACGGCGTCCTGCCGGTCCTGCGTGGCGCTGCAGATGGTGTCAAACGTGCGGAAGTTGGCCGCGCGATACTCCTCGCCGTGGATGGCCGCCATGGCCGTCCCCACGAACTCGCCGATCGCGAGCGACTCGCGGGCGAGCATCGTCGTCTGGTTGGCGACCCCGATGCGCTGGAGGTGCACGTCGGGGTCGAAGTGCGCGCTCGCGGCCCGGGCGTACTTGGCGAGGAACGCCGCGCGGTCGCCACGGCCGGCCAGGTACTCGGTCACATCGCGCGCCTCGTCCATGTTCCGCACGACGAGGTAGGTGCCACCCGGGAACTTGTCCACCTGCGAGGCGGTCGCCCGCGTCTCCTCGTGGTAGTACTTGCCGTGAATGAGCGCCGTGAAGCCGTCGCGCGCATAGGCCTCGACGCGCTTCCAGACGTTGAGCACCGAACCGCAGGTGGTGTCCACCACCACGCACCCCTTGGCCCGAAGCGTCTGAAAGTCCGCCATCGTCACGCCGAACGCGGGAAGGATGACGACGTCCTCGGGCGTGACCGTCCCGTAGTCGAACCCCGCCGGCCCCGGCATGAGGATCTCGATCCCCATGTCGCGCAGGCGCTGGTTCACATGCGGGTTGTGGATGATCTCGCCGACCAGGAAGACGCGACGGTCGGGGAACTTGTGCCGCGTCTGGTAGGCGTACTCCACCGCCCGCTCGACGCCGTAGCAGAAGCCGAACTCGCGGGCCAGCCGGACGGTGACGTCGCCGACGGTGAGCCGATAGTCATGGACACGAAGGAGGTCCACGACCCGGCCGGAGTAGTCGGCCGTCAGCGTCGCCTCGACATCCTGCTTCAGTCCGAAACCCTTGCGGAAGTACGTGGCGTCCGGGGCGCTCATGCCGGAAATCTAGTGGACATCAGGGGCGTTCGGGGGCTAGTCTCTAGGGGTATGGCAGAGCACTTCGACCTTGTCGTCATTGGCGCCGGCCCCGCGGGGGAGAAAGGGGCGGCGCAGGCGGCGTACTTCGGCAAGCGCGTCTGTCTCATTGAGCGCGCGCCGAAGCCGGGCGGCGGCGCCGTCAACACCGGCACGCTGCCCACCAACACCTTGCGTGAATCGGCGGCCCTGCTCGACGGCCTGCGACGCAAGGGACTCTACGGGGTCGAGTTCCACATTCAGTCGGACTTGTCGGTCGCCGACTTCATGCAGCGCGAGCGGCAGGTCATTGAGGGGGCGTGGCGCGACATCGAGGCGAACCTCACGCAGCACGACATCGCCGCGATCCAGGGAACCGCCCGGTTCACCAGCCCGCAGGCGATTGAGGTGACGCGGCATGGCCGCGAGCCACGACAGATCTCCGGCGACGTCTTCCTGATTGCCACCGGCTCCGGCCCCTGGCATCCGCAGGGCGTCCCCTTCGACGGCACGGTCATCCTCGACAGCCGCGACGTGCTGACACTGCCCGCGGTCCCACCGCGGCTCGTGATCGTCGGCGGCGGCACCATCGGGGCCGGCTTCGCCGGCACCTTCGCGGCGCTCGGTTCCCAGGTCACGATCGTCACGTCGAAGGACCGCCTGCTTGCTCAGTTCGAGCAGGAGGTGGGCGACGCGCTCCGTCGCGAGATGACGCGCCGGCTTGGCGTGCACGTCCACGTCGGCGTGGAAGTGGCGAGCCTTCACGCGCAGGGTGGCCTCGGATACGTGACGCTCGCCGACGGCACCACCCTCGTCGCCGAAGGCGTGCTGTACTGCGCGGGACGCGAGGGCGATACGGCAGGACTCGCCCTCGGGAATGCCGGCGTTGCGATCACGGAGCGCGGGTTCATTCGGGTGGATGAGAAGTTCCGCACGAGCACGACCCACATTTACGCGGCGGGGGACGTCATCGGATTCCCGGGGCGCGCCTCGGTGGCGATGGAGCAGGCGCGCGTGGCGATGTGCCACGCCTTCGGCTTGCGCTACAAGCAGGCCGTGTCCTCCATCGTGCCGTACGGCGTGTGGACAATCCCCGAGGTGGCGAGCGTCGGCATTACCGAGTCGGAAGCCCGCGGTCGCGGCATTGCCTGCGAGATCGGGCGCGCCGAGTTGTCGAGCAACGCGCGCGGACGCATCCTCGGCGAGACGACCGGGTTCGTGAAGCTCGTCTTCAGCCCCGAGGACCAACGCCTGCTGGGCGCGACGATCGTCGGCGAGGGCGCCTGCGAGATGATCCACGTCCCCAGCGCCGTGCTCGCGCACGGTGGCACGCTCGACTACTTCATCCAGGCCGTGTTCAGCTATCCGTCGCTGACCGAGGCGTTCAAGTACGCCGCGTATGACGGGCTGCAGCGCGTGCAGCAGCGGATTCGGCGGTCGGGCGGGCTTCGGAGCGAAGCAGCGGAGTGAGGGCGGATGGCAGAAGGCAGGCGCCCACTGAGCGCTGCCGGCGCCTCGCTCAGCTCGCCTCGACGTACCTCGCGATCTTCTCCCGCACATCCGCGGGGATCGGGAACTTCCCCATCGTGTCCTTCTGCACGCACACCACGGTGAGCTCACCCGTGGCGCGGTGCGCGCGGTCTCCCTCGCGGTAGACCTCGAACCGCATCGTCAACGACGTCTCGCCTACGCGCGAGAACCACGACTCGATCTCGACGGGTTCGTCCATCTCTGCCGGCGTGTGAAACGTTACCTGCAGCGCTTTCCGCGGCAGCCAGACCCCGCCCTGCTTGCGCAGCGTCTCGTACGGCAGGCCGCAGGCGCGGAACATCTCGTGCTCGGCCACCTCGAACAGCCGAAGGTAGGTGCTGTAGTGGATGATGCCGAGCGGGTCGCAGTCGGACCAGCGGACGCGGTCGTGGATTGAAAAACGAGGCATGAGGGATGAGAGATGAGAAGTGGAACGGGGAGGAGGTAGAGGCGCAGGAGCGAGGTCGGAGGTGAGGGACGAGCGCGGGCTTGGTCAGCGGCTTTTCCGCGCCTCCTCGCTTCCCCCAGCCCCCGTCCCTTCGCCACTACCCCCTCCCCGTTCCACCCCATACAGCGTCGGTCCCAGCACCGGCGCCAGCGCATACGCGAGAATCGTCTCGTACGCCTCCATCCGATTCACCAGCCCTTCGGTCAGGATGCCCACCGCGCCGGCGCCGTGCTTGATGTTCGTGGTGCCGATGAGCGCGTCGATCGCGTGCCCCAGTTCCACGCCCTCGCGGATCAGCGCCGCGACGGGGTCGGGCAAGGGCATCGAGAGCGAGCCGCCGACGTGCGCGGCGCCGTCGCGCGTCACGACCACGGCCCATGCGCAGGTGCGCATACCCGCCGGCGTGTCCACGACGCCACCTTCGATGCCAACGCCAAGGTCGGCGTCGAGCGCCGCGCGGGCGGCGCGGGCCCGGTTGGTCGCGCCCGTGATGGTCTGCTCATCGCCGACCGGTTGGTCGGGAACTCCCGAGGGCACCGCGATGCCGTCCACGTGGGCGCGCGGCTCGAGCCGCTGAAAGACGGCCCGGACGGCCGCCAGTTTCACGGGATTGGTGGAGCCGACCGCCACTTGATGGATGTTGGAGAGGGGCACGGGATGTAAGTTAGGCGCACGATGCCTCGCGCGAGAACTCCCTTCGTCGCCGGCCGCCTCTGGCTCGACTTCGTCAACACCGACGAAGCGCCGCGTCACGGGCAGCCTGACGCGCTGGTGTCGTTCGACGGATATCTCGCCTGGCTCGAAGCGGCCGGCCTGCTCGACGCCACGCGCCGCGCGGCGCTCCAGCGCCGCGCCCTTGAACAACCGGCCAGCGCGACGGCGGCGCTGCACGAGGCGCGGCGTATTCGCAGCGCGCTGCGCCCGCTGGCCGAGCGCGGCCGTCACGCCGCGGAGCGCATCACGCAGACCGCTGTCCTTGAGATCAATCGCGTCCTCGGACGCTCGACCGGCGTACGGCGCGTAGAGCATGACGCGCGCGACGGCTCGTTTTCGCGCGCGTTCCTGCCCGTCGGCGATGCCTTCGCCGCACTGGTGATCCCGGTGGTGGAGAGCGCCGCCGACACGCTGGTGACCGGTGAACTGGCGCGCGTGCGGCGCTGCGCGGGCGAGCCCGCCTGTCCACGCGTCTTCCTCGACACCAGTCGCAGCGCTCGTCGCCGCTGGTGCGACATGGCGAGCTGCGGCAATCGCGCCAAGGCGGCGCGGCATCGGGTCACCGCGCGAACTCGACGCGCGAAGGGGTAAAGGCCGAGGGGCCCGCGCATCGCGCGGGCCCCTTTTCACAGCTCTTAGCAGGACGTCATTCCCATCCCCTACCCCTGCACCCCACTGTGTACCCTTCCCCTGCACCCCACTCTGTTCCCTTCCCCTGCACCGCGTCAGCGCTTGGCGATGTAGCCCATCTCCTCCGCGTAATCGCGCAGGCGCTCCTGTAGCAGCCGGCGACCGCGGAACAGCCGCGACTTCACCGTCCCTTCCGGCACGCCCAGCACACGGGCGATCTCCGAGTAGCGCAGGCCGTGCACGTCGCTCATCACCAGCGCGCTGCGGTACTCCTCGGGCAGTTCGCCGATGGCCTTCACGACGTCTTCATCAATGAAGGAGTCGTAAAACGTCGCCTCGGGGTTCTCGTCGGCCACCGGCTCGAGGCGGCTGTAGCCGTCCTCGGTCTCCGGCATCGGCACTTCGCGCGCGTCGATGCGGCGCTTCCGGCTGACGAACGCGTGATAGAGGATCGTGAACAGCCAGGCGCGGATGTTCGAGCCGAGCTGGAACTGCCGCCAGCGCTCGAAGGCGCGCAGCATCGTGTCGCTGACCAGATCCTCCGCCTCCTCCCGGACCTTCGTCAGCTTGAAGGCGAAGCTGTACAGCGCGTCCATCTGGGCCAGCGCTTCCTCATCGAACCGCGCAGGCCGCTCTTCCAGCAGGGAAGAGCTCGTGTTGCCGCCGAGAACCGCACTCGCCATCAGGGTCGCCATTGTTTCTCCCAGGGGATCAGTTGAGAGAACAATTGCAGCAGGCTACCCTCGATGTCAAGGGTTTGTCTAGTATTTCTTCTGTTTTTTCTGGACAACGGCTGAAATCGGGTCTAGCGAAAACGGATAACTCTATTTACCCCTTCGCTTTCCGCGTCCAGACGGGGAACCTGGACGGTGCCTTCCAGCATCGCGAGAATCGCCACCGCGAGCCCCTTTCCATGGCTTCCCGCCCGATCCGCGGCCACCCGGCGGACGATCTCCCCGACTTTCTCGGCCACCCCCGGATGCGTCTCGCCGCGGTGCCCCTCGATCACGCGGTCCGCCGCGTTCGCGATCGCCCTTCCAGCCGCGGCGATTCGCCTCGATGCGTTCGTCGTCGGTGAACGGGTCGTCCAGCCGCTCCTGCAACTCCTCGAGCGAGGCCGCCTTCACCGATCCTCGTGCGCCACGAAGCACCTGGAACCGCAGCGGGCGGTCGAGCACCGGCAACTCCTCCGCCACGAGCGTCCGCGCGATCTTCTCCGGCATCCGAAGGCGCGCGACACCGAGGACGCCGGCCGTCGTCTCCTCGACATCGTAGTCGATGGCAATCGTGCGATCGCGCAGTTCCACGGCGCCGGGAAGCGCCTTGAGCCGATCGCGCTCGCCGCGCGGCACGAACTCGTCGGCGTCGAACGGCGCGCGCACCGCGCGCCACTCGGCCACGGAGCGCGCGCCGGCGATCGCGCGATCGTACCACGCGGTCAGCTCGGGCAGTCCGAGACGCGGCGTGGCACCGCCGCTGCGGCGGTACGCCTCGCGCACTTCTTCAATGCCCTGCCGGTTCCCCTGCACCGCGTGATGGTGCGCCTCGCCGCGGGCCATTGCCTCGGCCAGCACCCGTCGCGCCTCAACCTCGAGCCCGGGCGGGAACTCGCGCACGGGCTCGCGCTCGCGCGAGAGGTCGAAGCCGAAGGAAGTCACCCGGCGCTCCAGCGCCAGCGGCGTTTGCTTGTGCCGCCCGTCGAAGATCAGCGCCGGCGCGTGCGCCGTCGCGTGTCGCCGCACCAGGTCCTTGGAGAGCTGCGTTCCCTCGATGGCCGCGCGCGGCACTCCCCACTTGTCGGCGAAGTAGCGCAGCGTCCCGGCGATCGCCCCCCACGTGCCGCAAACGCTCGTCTTCGACACGCGCGCCTCGTCGCCCCACGCCGTCTGCTCGTCAATCACGACGTCGAACGGCATCACCTCGGCGAGCAGCGCGCGGAAGGTGCGATCCACCTCCGGCGAGACGAACGGCATCTTCGACGGCAGGGGGAGTCCGACCGCACGATAGATGCTCGCCATCGCCAGCGCCGCGTCCTCGAGCGCCTTCACCAGCACGCCGCGCCGCTCCGCCCACGTGCTCACGCTCTCGTCGAAGAGCTGCCGCGGCAAGCCATACACTTCGCCGAGGAACCCACAGCGGGTGAACGCCTCGGCGTACACGTTGTACGAGGTCAGGTGATCGCTGCCGGGGACAATGAGGCCGCTCAGGTCGCGGTCCTCGCGCGTCATGCGATGCAGACTCTCGATGCTCGCCATCACCGCGACGTAGGGCAGCAGGTCGTCGTCGCAGTGCACGAGCAGTTCGGCCCACGGCCGGTCCACGGGCATCGCCTCGACCTTCACCCCGTACGGCGTCAGCTTGCCGCCGTCCACAATGCCGCGCCCTTGGAGGAACTCGAGCGCCCGGCGATAGCTGATCTTGTCGAGCGGCACGGGCAGGTCGAGTTCGTCGGCGCGCACGCCCAGCGCGGCGCAGGTCAGCGCCACACGCTCGCTGTCGCCAGCCAGCTGGAATTCGGGCGCGGTGGGTTGCAGCGCCTCGAACTGGATGTCGCGATCGCTCAGGATGAAGACGCGCCCGCCGGCCACGCGCCCGTGCACGCGGCCGGCCATCTGCAGGATCTCGTTGGCGCCAAGGTGCAGTCGGGTCAGCACGTTCTTGCCGCGCTCGACGATGTTCGTGAAGCGCGTGTCGTCGATGATCACCGTGTCGAGCCCCTGCACGTTCAGCGCGCTCTGCCCCGCGGCGGTCATCGCCAGCAGGAAGGGCTTGGCCTCCTGTCCCTCGAGAAACGGCCGGATCACGCGAATCGGCTCGCCGCCGTGATAGAACGCGACGTTCATCCGCGGGAAGCGGCTCTGCACCAACGCCGCTGCCTGCTCCACGCCGGCGCGGGTGGGGAGAAAGACGCCGACGCCGCGCCGTTCCTTGAAGACGCGGTTAAGGAACCGGTCGTCGAGGAAATCGAGCGGCTGCTTGCGCCACACTTCGACGTCGGCGGCCTTGGCCGGATCGAACGCGCTGCTCTCGATCACCTCGGCCGCATTGAGGTAGCGCGCGTAGAAAGCGGGATCCACCGTTGCCGACAGCCAGATGTACCGGCATCCCACGCGCTTGCCGAGGGCAAGGCAGAGCTCGAGCTCAGCCGACGTCTGGTGAATCTCGTCCACCACCAGCGTGTCCTGCGGCCGGATGTCGCCGTCCTGGAACCAGCGCCGCGCGATGCCCGTGGTGACGATGATGACGTTCCACGTCGGCGTTTCTGGAGTGGCTTCGCGCTCGCGGTTGATGACGCCGACGCGCAGGTCGTCGGTGGCGAGCATCACCTGCGCGATGGGCTTGATACTGAGCGTCTTGCCCGTCCCCGTTCCGGCGACGATGCCGAAGCCCGGGCGCCGGCCCTCGCGCACTCCCTCGCGGGTGAGCCGATCGGCCAGCGCGCGCAGGCGCTCGCCGTGGTGCTTCCACAGCACTGTCTGGATGTCGAGCGTGAAGGCGAGTTCGATCGTCTCGCACGCCGCGCGCGTCGGGGCAATCACGATGATGCGCCCCCCGGTCCCGCTGCGCACGAAATCGTCGTGATCGCGCGGGAGGTACGGGTCGGTGACGGGGCGCAGGGACTGGCTTACTGCGGCTTCTCCGGTTTGCGGCGCGCGGGCTTGGCGGCGGTGTCGCCGCTCCGGCCCCGCGGTTCATCGCGGGCTGCTTCGCGGTCGCCGCTTCTCGAACCCGCATTGAGCTGCCTGATGGGCAGCTTGCCCGGCTGGCGCGCGAACGGCTCCATCTCCATCGCCCCGCTGCGCACCGGCGCGCCGTAGATCACGGCGGCGTTCGGGGGACGGTTCCGGATGGCATTGGCGCAGTCGGTCGGGGCGGGTTGCTGCGACGCCGGCACGCCCTCAATCCACAGGCGGCAGAGGCCGGCAGGCACGCTGACCGCGCCGGGCACCCGCTGCTCACGTCCCAGCTCGCGGGGCTCGCGTCCTCGGGATTCCTGCGCCGTCGCGGCGGTCGAGAGCAGCGCGAGCGCGATGATACTGACGGTTGCCTTCACCACATTCTCCCCAGTGGGCGATCTTCCGCCCGTACGACGATCCGGCGCCACATCGCGCCACTGCGACCAATTCTACCCGGTGCCTTGCCGGCGGATCCATAGGACCCGCCGGGTCAGTCCCCGAACGAAATCCCAATCCGCCGGGCGGTGCGCACCAGGTCGTGCGTCGGGTCCACCCGCTTGAGCTTCATCAGCACGTCCGTGAGCGGGATGGGGACGATGTGCGGCGTCTGCAGCGCCACCATATGCCCCCATTTGGCGTTCGCCACCGCCTCGGTGGCCGCCCCCCCGAAGCGGGTGGCCAGTAGACGGTCGTACCCCGTGGGCATCCCGCCGCGCTGCAGGTGGCCCAGCACCAGCGAGCGGCACTCCTTGCCCGTGCGGACCTGGATGGCCTTGGCGATCTGCTCCGCCACGCCCCCCACGCGCTTGGCCTGGCCGGGCATCGACTCGCCCAGCGACCCCTGTTCGCCCTCGAACTGCACCCCCTCCGCCACGACGACGATCGCGAACTTCTTCCCCTGCCCGTCGCGCTTCATGATGTGCGCGCAGACGTTCTCGATGTCCCACGCTATCTCGGGAATCAGGATGGCGTGCGCCTGCCCCGAGACGCCGGAATGCAACGCGATGAACCCGCAGTCGCGCCCCATTACCTCAAGCACGAGCACGCGGTCGTGACTCGACGCCGTGGTGTGCAGTTTGTCGATCGCCTCCATCGCGGTGGTCACTGCCGTGTCGAAGCCGAACGTGGTGATCGTCCCGCTCACGTCGTTGTCGATGGTCTTCGGCACGCCGACGATGCGCACGCCCTTCTCGAAGAGCTTCTGGGCGATGGCCAGCGACCCGTCGCCGCCGATCGTGATGAACGCCTCGATGCCGAGGTTGCGCGCGTTGTCGATCAACTCGTCCGACCGGTCCACATCCACGTACGAGCCGTCGGGCTGACGCACGGGGTACTGGAACGGATTGCCGCGGTTGGTCGTCCGCAGGATCGTGCCGCCGAGGTGAGCGATGCCGCGCACGGAGTCGGCGGTGAGCGGGATCACCTCGTCCTCGCCCAGCAGGCCCATGTAGCCGCGCTTGATGCCCAGCACGTGCCAGCCGCGATCGAGCGCCGACATCACGGCGGCGCGGATGACGGCATTCAGTCCGGGGGCGTCACCGCCGCCGGTGGAAATCGCAATTCTCATGACGTGGTTGTGTGAATACGAATTAGCTCCAGCACCTCGCCCGGCTGCGCATGGCGGCCGAGCGTGGACTTTTCAAAGACGGGACGGCCGTCCACGCTGACCTCGAACCGGCCGCCGCTGCTCGGCTGCAGCGTCACGTCGGCCGACGGATGATGCTCACGAATCGCGGCCGCCAGACTGACGGCCCGGGGTTCGTAGTTTCAAACGACGCAGTATTCGATGTTGACGCGCATCGGTCCTCCTCTGCCGCTGAAATCTAGGGCCGTAACGCCGCGCCGCGAGGCCGCTACGGCGTCGGCACCCCGCTCACCGCGGCGATGCGCCGAATGAGCGTGTCCTGCTTCGCGGTGACGGTGACGAGGGAGTCCATCGTCGTCGCCATCACCGACATCTGGTCCTGCATCGCCACGAGGGCGTCGGACATCTGCGAGAACTGCTCGGCGATGGCGGCGTCGGCCGCGGGCGACCGGCAGCCAGCGGCGGCAAGCACCAACGCGAGCGCCGCACCTCGGCGCAGGACAGCAGGCAGCATCTCATGTCTCCGGTTGGACGGACGATTCGCGAATCGCCGCGGTGGGGCGACCCCTGCGCGCCCCGCACGCAATCGCGCGCCACCGGCGGCGTTCAAATGGTGACACGCGCCGGCGCGCCATCTCCAAGATGTGCGGTATCCCCGCGCCGCGCATCTGCGGCGACATCGCCATTGGAGGCTCCGCATGCGCCGCGCCCACACCCTGCCCGAACTCGCCCTGACCATCGCGTTGCTTGGCATCGCCGTCGGCACGGCCCTGCCCCGGGTGGCCGGCATCACCACCGGCTGGCATGTACGCGCCGCCGTACGCGAGGTCGTGAACGCCCTGGTCCTCGCGCGTGAGGCCGCGCTGGTGCGCGGCGCGGTGGCGACCTTCACGGTGGATGCCGTCCGCGGCGAGGTCACCGTTACCTGCGCTGGCGATACCATCACGCGGCGGGCGCTTACCGCCCTGCACGGCGTGCGCGTCGCGGCCAGCGGGGATTTCGTCCGCTATGCCCCCGACGGACTCGCGACCGGAGTGTCCAACACCACCGTGTTGGTCGCGCGCGGCCCGCACGTGGATTCGATCGTGGTCTCGAGGCTGGGGAGGGTGCGGTGGAGCGAGTAGGGCCGAGAAACAACAGAGAAACAACAGAAAGACAACAGAGAGACAACAGGACGGCCGTCATCTCCCGTCTCCCTGTTGTTTCTCTGTTGTCTTTCTGTTGTTTCTCTGTTGTTTTTCTTCGGGACCGCTAGGTCCCGAAGTCGTATCCCGGCACCGACCGCCGCGGGATCTCCTGATTGATCGTCCGCTCGATGGTCTTTACCATCGCGATCTCGTCGGCGCACATGAACGTGTAGGCATCGCCCGTCTGCGCGGCGCGCCCGGTGCGTCCGATGCGGTGCACGTAGTCCTCGGCCTGTTGCGGGACGTCGTAGTTGATCACGTGCGTGATGCCCGAGATGTCGAGGCCGCGCTGCGCGATGTCGGTGGCGACGAGCACCCGCGTCTTCCCGTCCCGGAAGCGCTGCAGCGCCGCCTCGCGCTGGCCCTGTGACTTGTCGGCGTGCAGCGCGTCGGCGTTGATGCCCTCGTGCTCGAGGTGCCGCACCACGCGGTCGGCGCCGTGCTTGGTGCGCGTGAACACCAGCACCGAGTCCATCGAATCCTTCTTGAGCAGCTCGGCGAGCAGTTCCGCCTTGCGCTGCTTCGGCACCGGATAGACGAAGTGCTGCACCGTCGTCGCCGCCTGCGATCGCCGACCCACCTGCACGACCACCGGCTTGCGCAGATACTTCCGGGCCAGTGCCTCCACCTCGGGCGGCATCGTGGCGCTGAACAACAGCGTTTGGCGATACGGCGGAATGGTCGCGACGATCCGTGAGATCTGCGGGGCGAAGCCCATGTCGAGCATCCGGTCGGCCTCGTCGAGCACCAACACCTCGAGCTCGTCAAAGCTCACATTCTGGCGCTCGAGATGATCGATCAGGCGCCCCGGAGTGGCGACCACCACATCCACGCCACCGCGGAGAGCGGCCACTTGGGTGTCGTAGCCCACGCCGCCGTACACGGACACCACGCCGAGCCCCGCATGCTTGCCGTACTTGCGGAAGGCCTCCTCCACCTGCTGGCACAGCTCGCGCGTCGGCGTGAGAATCAACGCGCGCGTGCGGGCCGGGCCGTCGAGCAACCGCTCGATGATCGGAATGGAGAAGCTCGCCGTCTTCCCCGTGCCCGTTTGCGCGAGCCCCATCAAGTCGCGCCCCTTGAGCGCCAGCGGAATGGCCTGCCGCTGAATGGGCGTCGGGAGGGTATAGCCGGCATCCACGATGGCGCGCATCACGGTGGGATGCAGGCCGAGTTCGGCGAAACCGCCGCCGTCGCTCGCGCTCGCCGCCGCCTCCGCTTGGGCCAGGCTCAGCGTCTCCGGTTCCTTCGGCGATTCGGTCGCGTGGCGCTCGGCCTTGGCCGTGTCGGCCGCGCCTTTGGCGGGCCGCTTCGTCCCGCGCGTGCCACGCCCGCGCGCGGGGCCCTTCTTCTTGTCTGTGGTCACACGCGCAACCTAATCGCGACGAGCACCCCTCGCTACGCGCGCGTCTGCAGAAACTCCACCAGGAGGTGCGTGACAGCGGCGGCGGCCTCCACCTGCGGCAAGTGGCCAACGCGAGGCAGCACCACCAGCCGCCCGTCGGGGACCAGCTGCACCCGCGCCGCGACGTCGCACGGGCGCACCACAGCGTCATGTGTGCCGAAGACCACCAGTGTACCCGCGGGCAGTTGCGCGAGTTGGGCGTTGGTGTGCAGGCGGAAGTCGAACTCCTTCACCGTGCGCAGCAGCGCCCGGAAGATGTCGCGCTGCGCGTAGGGGGCGAGCAGTTCCTGTTCATCGCGCACCGTCCAGGTGCCATCGGGACCGTACACGTCCCCGAGCACGAGATGCGCCGCCGCGCGCGACGTGAACGGGCGGGCGAGCGGGGCGAGAAGGTCCGGCACCCAGCGCATCGCCCGCACCCGCTCGGGGACGATGCCAAATCCCGCCGGGGAGAGCAGGGCAAGTCGCGCCACGCGCTCTGGAGATTGCCACGCCATCTCCGCCGCGATGGCGCCGCCCATGGAGTGGCCAACGAGTGGCGCGCGGTCGATCCCGAGCGCATCGAGGAGCAGAAACAGTCGCCGGGCATACGCCGCGCGCGCGTACTCGCCCTGCGGGAACACGAGCTGACTGAAGCCGTGGCCAGGAAGGTCGGGCGCCAGCGCGTGGAAGCCCGCGTCGGCGAGCGCTGGCAACATGTGCCGCCACTGGTACGCTGACGCGCCGAAGCCGTGCACCAACAGCACCGGCCGCGATGCACCGACGCCGCTCTCAACGAGGCGCAGCCGCGTTCCGTCCGCAAGCCGGACATCGCGCGACGTGCATCCGGCGAAGCCTTCGGGAAAGCACGAGGGCCGGGTCAGCAACACCGGCCCTCCATGCCACTTCGGGGGGGATCGCCCGTCACACGATCTCGATCGGCCGGCCCGACAGCCGGGCAATCAGTCCGATGCGGAAGGTGACATCCGTCCACCGCTCCTCGCCGGTCACGCGCGACTCGAGCGGGAAGAACGGCCACACGAACGGGTTCGTGGTGCGCGGCACCGCCGTCCCCTTGTGCGGATGCCAGACGCCGTCCTTCCCGCAATCGTCCACGAAGCGCTCGTAGAGCTTCGACCAGTTCTCGTTGCGGCGCAGGAAATTCAGGCGCGCCATCATCTCGAGCCACGCCAGCGCCATCGGGATGTCAGCGTCCACGGCATTGCGATGCGGCAGCAGGTCGCCCAGCACCGCGAGCGGTACGGCAAGCTGCTTCTTGCCCACCATCTGCACGGCCTCCTGGCGCGGCAGCGGACGGGTGAGATACTCGTACAGCGTCTCCATCGACGTGTAGTGCTCGCTGCGGAAGAGCGGCATGTGCGCGAGCATCTGCAGCGCATACAGCGACGGCGGCGACGCCTCGGGCGCGAGCACCTGCTGGTTTCCCACCCGGATCCACGGCTTCTGAGCGAGCGGTGAATTCAGGTAATCGATGATGCGCTCGAGCGCGCGGCGCGCGACGCCGCGCACGCGGGGATCGGACTCGAAGCCGGCCTGCGCCAAGGTGGCACCGGCCGCCTCGCGCAGCAGCTGGCGGTGATGCGCCGCGACCTCGGAATCCAGGGACTTGCCCGCCTTCGGCTGAAACTCATACAGCTGCGCGGCGTCCTCATCCTCGGCGAGCAACCGGAACAGCGAGCGCCGCGCCTGATAGACCGCCGGCGAATCGCTTTCCCAGCCAAACTCGAGCAGCCGCCGCGCGGCGTTGACGCTCCCGAGTCCGTCGATCCCACCCTTCGACGGAAGCGCCAGCATCGCGTCGTTCCAGGTGCCGTCATACGACTGCCGGACAGCGATCTCCACCGCCGGTCGGTGGAAGTACGGGGTATTCGCATACGACGCCGGCAGGTGCTCCCCAAGCCGCGCGACCTCCACAACCGACCGGTATTGGATGGGGAGGGCTGCGTTCTCAAGGATCCAGCCGAGCGGAAACGCCACCGGCGCCGGAGGGGGCGGCGGCGGGGGAAAGAACGGCACAGTGGGCGGGACGACCGGTGCAGTCAACGCGATATGCTCCGTATAACTTGTTGACAGGATTCAACTTACCAGCTTTCTTCAACCGGGCCCTGTCAAAGGTTGCGTAACTATACGCCTTTTGTGGCAAAACGCTAGGCCACGACCAGACCTGCGATCGGCTTGAAAGGCAACCACCGAGAGGGAGAATTCCCCTGATGCGCGGCGAATTCCTCGACCTGCAGGGACATCGGTTGTACTACTACGCCGCGGGCACCCGCGGGGTCGGGGAACCCGTGCTCTTCCTGCACGGATTCCCGTCGTCATCGCACCTGTGGCACGGCGTCGTGCGCCAGATGCCCGCGGGGCATCGACTGATCGTCCTCGATCAGCTGGGGTACGGACGCAGCGACCGCCCGGGATCGTCCGACCTCTCGGTCGCGGGGCATGCAGCGCGCGCTCTCGCCGTGCTCGACACGCTCAATGTGCCGAGTGCTTGCGTCGTAGGCCACGACCTGGGAGGCGCGGTGGCGATGTGGCTCGCGGTGCGCGCGCCAGAGCGCGTGACGCGGCTTGCTTTAGTTAGCAGTGTGGGGTTCGACGGGTGGCCGCGGCGCCGGACACGCGTGGCGCGCGCGCTGATTCCGCTGGTGCGACAGCTTCCCGCGCCGCTGCTCGCCGGGGAGGCGTACGCTTCGCTGCTGCGCGGCTTCTCGGATCGTGACATGGGGCGCCATGCGCTGGACCAGTTCCTGCGACCCTTTGCGCAGCCGGCCGGTCGCGACGCCTTGCTGGCGCATCTCGCGGCACAGCGCCCCGACGAGACCGTCACGCTGCCACTCGACGGGATTCGCGCACCGACCGTGGTGATGCACGGCGCCGACGACCCGTTCGTACCTGCGGCGGTGGCGCGACGCCTGCACGCCGCCATTCCCGGCGCCACCTTGGATCTCGTCCCTCACGCGCGGCACTTCCTGCCGCTCGACACGCCGGACCATGTCGCGGCCGCCATGGCCGCGGTGCTCGCGCGCTGACTACCGGTGTCTGGTCCAGAGGAGGACCACGAGGCACGCCTCCGGATCAGCGTACTGCGGCGGGACGGATCCTTGGCCGCGGTAGACCTCAATGCCGAGCAGGATCTCCGGCGGCACAGTGCCGAGGCTCAGGAACCGGCCGTTGGTTGACGTCTCGGTCTTGAGGCCGTCCACGAAGATGATGGCCTTGTTTCCGCCGCCCATTCCGGCGCGACACCGACTGACGTCGAGGATGTCGGCGCCAAACCCCTCGCGCGCCCCGATGCCCGCTGCTTGCGCGATGAGATACGAGGTCCGCACCGCTCGCGCCCGTTCGATTTCCACCCGGTCAAGGAAGGTGCCGAGTCCCATGCGGCGCCGCTCAATGAAGCCGTCGAGCCAGCGCGGGCGGAAGTTCTTCAGCGCCCGGCTCGAATCGAGCACCATCACGGCGGGGAGTGACTGCGCCGACCGATCCATCGTGATCGTGCCGTCCCACAGGTCGCCGGCAGTCACCGCCAGCCGGAAGCGCAGCGGGACGAGTCCCATCTTCCGCACCAGCACGTCGTGCACGCCTGGCGTCACCGGGTCGATTTCGAACCGCCCGCGTCGATCGGTTTGCGCCCGTAGGCTATCCCCAAGGATGATCTCCGCGTCCTCGACCCCCTTCTTGTCCGGCCCGAGGATTCGCCCTTGCACGATGGCCGGATGCGCCGTCACTTCGGGACGGGGGGTGGGCTGCTGCGCAGGCGCCCGCGACGCCACGCCGACCAGCGCCGCAAAGACCGCTCCCCACAGATGGTGGCGCACGCTACCGCCGATGCGTCCAAATGAGAACCAGCAGGCACGCGTCAGGATCGAAGAAGCCGGACGGGAAGGTATTGCGTCCCTTGTAGATCTCGATCGCCCACACGCGGAACGGCGGATAGTCGTAGAACGACCGGAACCTCCCCGTCGTGGACGTCTCCGTGCGCACGCCGTCCACGTACACGACCCCCGTGCTGTTCGTCCCGAAACCGCTTCCGCAGCGGTTGACGTTGAGCTCGTCCCACCCGGATCCCGACCGCGTGATGATGCCCGGCGATGTGGCCACGAGCCGTGCCGTCGTGGCAATGCGCGAGTTCTCGATTTCCGTGCGATCCAGGAACGTGCCGAGCCCGCCACGTCGCCGCTCGAGAAAGCCGTCGATCCACTTGGGGCGGTAGTTCTTGAGCGCCGAGGAGTCGAGCACGACGACCTCGGGCAACGACTGCGCCGTGCGCTCCATCGTGATTGTCCCGTCCCAGACGTCACCCGGCGTCACCGCCACGCGAAAGCGCACGGGGATGAAGCCAATCTTGCGGACCAGGACGTCCCGCACGCCGGCGGGGGCCGGATCGAAGCTGAAGCGCCCGCGGCGGTCTGTGACCCGACGGAGTTCGTCGCCGAGCAGGACTTCGACATCCTCGATGGCCTTCTTGTCGGCGCCGATGACACGGCCCATGACGATCGCCGGCGGGGCCACGACGTCGGCCTTCGGCGCCTCCTGCGCGGTGAGCGGACGGGCGGGCATCGCGGCGACAAGCAGCGCCGCGAACCAGACACGACGGGAGCGGAGAGTCGGGAGCATTCAGTCGTCCTGATGGGGTCCTGCCGCTGATACCGCTGGCCTGCCCGCGGGTTCCGCGCCGCGGTTAGCGGATCTTCTGCACTTCGTCAGCCACTTCGAGCGCGCGCTCGATCTCGGCGACCACCGCCCGCGCGTCCTGCGTCTGGAAGGTCGCGTCAGCCATCTGCGATTGCAGTCCGCTGGAGCGCAGTTTGAGGAGGTCGAACTTCATCGTGTCCAGCACGAGCGACGCGTTGTCGAGCTGGCCGGCCACGGACTCGCGGCGCGTCGCGAGGTCGGCGAGCGTCTGGCGTTGGCGCTCGAGCAGCCCGACACGGCGCTCGCGGTCGGGCGCCGACTCGGCGAGAGCGCGCGCCTCGGCGAGCCGCGCGTCGAGCTTCGCGATCGCCTCAGGCGACGCGTCCTGGTCGAGTTGGTGCAAGGCACTGGCCAGCGTCACGATGCGTTCCACGAGTCCCTTCACCGTCGGCGCGATGTCGGGCAGGAGTTGCTTGTCTTCCTTCGGCAACTTCTCGAGGATCCCCGTGATGACAAGTCGCGCCTCCACCGCGTCGCGAATGACGGCGCCGTGGCGCCCGGCGAGGATCTCGCGGGGAACGGCGACCAGCACGGGATCGGTGCCGGGGGCCGGAAGGGCCGGCACGCCCACGCCGGGGAGCCCCATCGCGGCGTACATCGCGCCCTTCTCCTCATCGCGCGGCCCGCGGCGGAAGAGCCGTCGCAGCGGAATGCCGTCGGCCCAGAGTCCGGCGACCGAACGGAAGATGTCCACCGTGAAGGCGAACGCCGGGAAGAGGAACCACGGCACGCCGCCCGTGGCCGCGTTCACGACGAACAGCACGCCGGTGAGCGCCGTGTAGTTGACAATCTTGCGGCGCACCCGCCGCACGCGGTCGTCCACGGTGGGCGCAGTCGGATTGAGCGCCTGCTGCAGCTGCTGATTGGCGGCGACGAGGACATCGCGCCGCATGCCGCTGCGCGCCGCGCGCAGCTGCTCGCGCCACGCGTGCTGTTCCTCGCGCCAGCGTTGGATCTCCGAGTCCTGTCCCGCGTCGGTGCGACCGCCGCGGAAGACGCCGAAGGCGTTCAGCGGGTCGGGCGCGCGTCGGGCGGGCACCGCGCCTGGCGGCGGCCCGGCTGGCGGCGGCGCGATCGCCGAAGCTGGCGGCACGGGTACGACCGGGGCGGCCGCCGGCGACGACGCGCTCGCGCTCCGCGATGCGGCCGTCGCGTTCGTGAGCGTCACCGGCGCGTTCTCGGCCAGCGCCGCCCCAAAACTCGCCGCGTCCGGCCAGCGATCCGAGGGCGCCTTGCACAGCGCGCGATCGATGGCCGAGGCCAGGTTCGCGGGAAGGTCGGGGCGCAGCTCGAGCAGTGGGCGTGGCGCGTCGCTGAGGTGCTTCATCAGCATCGCCGGCGTGTTCGCCGCCGTGAAGGGGAGCTCACCGGCGAGCATCTGGTACCCGACGATGCCGAGCGAATAGATGTCGGCGCGTCCGTCTACCTCGCGCTCGCCCATCGCCTGCTCCGGACTCATGTATGCCGGCGTCCCGACCGCGATGCCCGTCGCCGTGAGCCGCACCTCCGCCTGCGCCGCGCGCGCGATGCCGAAATCCGTCACCATCGCCCGGCCGGTCGCCGTCTCGATGAGGATGTTGTCGGGCTTGATGTCGCGATGCACGACCCCGTGCGCATGGGCGTAGTGCAACGCATCGGCCACCTCACGCAGGGTCCGGCGCACGTTCGGAATGGGTGGGCGAGGCTCCTGAAGGAGCAGCTTCGCCAGCGGCGCGCCCTCGACGAGGCCCATCGCGAAGTAGACGAGCCCTTCGGCTTCGTCCACCGTGTAGATCGGGACGATGTGCGGGTGGCTGAGTTGCGCGGCCATCTGCGCCTCGCGCAGGAAGCGGCGGCGCACCTCCTCCCGGAAGGCCAGCTCCGGCGGCAGCACCTTGAGCGCCACGCGCCGGTGCAGCCGCGTGTCCGTGGCGCGGTACACCACGGCCATCCCGCCGCGACCGATCTCGGCGTCGACGTGGTACAGCGACCCGACCGCGGCGTTGACCCGCTCGCGGAGGGCATCCGTCATCGGCGTTCCTTCGCGCCGGCGCGCGGGCGGATCTTGGCCATCTCGTCAGCCACGTACACGGCGCTGTCCACCTCGCGGGCCAGTTGCATCGCCTGCTCGGCGATCGTGGTGACGTGCTGGTACGTCTGCGCGCCAGTCTTCAGGCGCAGCACGTCGAAGCGCATGTTCTTGAGCGCGAGCGAGCAGCCGTCCAGCCGCGCGGCGAGCGTGTCGCGGCGTCGATCGACATCCACCACCGTGCGCCGCTGGCGCTTGAGCATGGCCAGCCGACGCACCCGCTCCTCGCTGGCCGACACGTCCAGCGGGTTGGCTGCGGCCTCGAGCGCCATGATCTCCCGATCGATGGCCGGCGCCGACATCCCCTGCGCCGCGCGTTCGACGTCGGCGATCTGGGCGGCCAGCGCGAGCACCGTCTCGGCGAGCGTCGACGCGCTGGCGATGACGTCCGGAATGCGCGCGCGTTCGCCGCGCGGCATGCTCTCGACGAGGCGGATAATCTCGTCGCGGTCGACCAGCGCATCACGCGCCGCGGCGGCGTGCGGCCCGCTTCCCAGCGCCGCGGCATCGCCGGATGACAGCACCGCCGGCGCGGCCGGTGAGCGCAGCAGGTCGGGGCGCGCCGCGCGCAGACGATGCCGCGTCCGCACCCGCTCGCGCGTCTTGCTGTCAACCAGCGAGCACACGTCCTCGCCCCACTCAGCGAAGACGTCGCCGACCATTCGCTCGCGCGGCTGGCGGAAGACGTCGTGCCAGTCGTACCCCTCACTCCAGAGCTTGGCGTATTTGTACGCGATGCTGATGCTCCAGAACGCGGTTACGAACAGCAGGTTGGGGCCGCCCAGCAAGTTCACGGCGACGAATGCGCCGTTCACCCAGATGAACGGGGCGATGCGACGGCGGAATTCCACCACCATGGGCGCGTTCCATCGCGCCAACTCATCCGAGGTCGGCAGGCGCTCACCGTCGGGATACGTCGTCAGCGGCTGCGGCGTGAACGCTGCGCCCGTGGACGACGGCAGCCTCGCGCCAGCGGTCGCGAACGGCGACGGCGCCTGCGGATACGCGCTCCCCGCGGTTGCCGGCAGCGCCGGCACCTGGCCGGTCTCCAGCGCCGACTTCAACGCGGCGGCCGACTGGATGCGGTTGGCGGGATCCTTCTCCAGCAGGAGCATCACCGCGCGACCGAGGTCTGGCGGCACGCTGGCGCGCTGTTCAATCGGGATCGGGCGCTCCGAGAGATGCTTGACCAGCAGCGCCGGCGTGCTGGTCGCGTTGAACGGCAGGTCGCCGCATAGCATCTGGTACGCGACGACGCCGAGCGAATAGAGGTCGCTGCGCCCGTCCACGTCGCGATCGCCCGCCGACTGTTCCGGGCTCATGAACGCCGGCGTGCCGATGGCGATGCCCGTCGCCGTGAGGCGCGCCTCCCCGCCCTCGCTGATCGCGCGCGCGATCCCGAAGTCCGTCACCATCGGCCGCTGCGACTGCGCGTCGAGCAGGATGTTGTCGGGCTTGATGTCGCGGTGCACCACCTTGTTCGCGTGCGCGTAGGCCAGGGCGTCGGCGACGTCCCGCAGGATGCGGCGCACCTCGTCGGGCGGCATGGGCCCGCGGTCGCGGATGCGCTTCGCGAGGTTGTCGCCGTCGATGAAACCCATCACGAAGAAGACCAGCCCGCCCTTCTCGTCCACCGAGTAGATGGGGACGATGTTGGGATGGCTCAACTGCGCGGCCGTCTCGGCCTCGCGCAGGAAGCGCGAGCGAATCTCCGAGCGAAAGGCGAGCTCCGGCGGCAGCAGCTTCACCGCAACCGGCCGCTTGAGCCGCCGGTCGCGCGCCTTGAAGACGATCCCCATCCCGCCGCGCCCGATCTCCCGGTCGAGTTCGTACGCGCTGTCGAACACGCTCGCGATGTGCGAGCGCAATTCGGCTTCGGACTTGGAGAGGAGGGATTCTTCCACGGGGTGGGGAAAGGTAAGAAACGCGTTGCCAGCGCGCGAGGCGGCGCAGGGCGCGAGCGCCCCGCGCCGCGGTCATTGCACCGACCCGCGAAACGCGCGAATTGTCAGCCTCCCTACGTCACCACGGCAGGGGAAAGTTGCAGGACCCGCCGTTATGTCGTATCTCAGCTTCAAGAGAGCGACCAGCCGCCGCGTGCCGCGCCCTGACGCGCGGGAACGCCCACTCTGGTACGCCAGTTGCTGTACGTAGAGGGGGTTGCACGTCGCAGCCCCCAGGCATGCGTGTTACGCACCCAGGATCCTTGATGAGCACTCGACAGACGCTCCCCGTCCTCCCGCTCCGCGGGACGGTCATCTTCCCCGGACTCACGGCGCCGATCGCCGCGGGGCGCCCCGGCACGTTGCGGGCCATCGAGGCGGCATTGAAGGGCGACCGGCTGGTGTTCGCCGTGGCGCAAAAGGACAACACCGACGAGCCAAACCCCGAGATCCTCTACTCGATGGGCGTTGTCGCCCGCATCGGCCAGATCCAGCGCGGCCTTGGCGGGGTGCAACTGCTGCTGCAGGGTGAACTGCGCGCCTCGTCCCTGCAGTACACGATGGCCGAAGGCTACCTCACGGCCGTCGTGACACACGTCGCCGAACAGGGGCCGCTCGACGAGAAGGATCCGGCCTTTGCCGCGCTCTACAAAGAGATCCGCGAGCGCGCCGCCGAGCTGGGCGAGCGGCGTGGGCTCCCCGAGGAAGTCGTGCACCAAGTGCTCGACTCGGTCACCGAGCCCGGGCGCTTCGCCGACCTGGTCGCCGGCTACCTGGACCTGTCGGTGGCCGAGAAGCAGGGGCTGCTCGAGAACCTGTCCGTCGAGGATCGCCTGCGGCGTGTCCTCGTGCTGGTCCAGCGCCATATCTCGCTGCTCGAGGCGCAGGAGGACATCAAGACGCAGGTGCAGGAGGAGCTGGGCGAACGCCAGCGCGAGATGTTCCTGCGCGAGCAGATGAAGGCGATCCAGAAGGAACTGGGCGACGACGACAGCTCCAAGGAGATCGAGGAGCTGCGCGAGAAGCTCAGCAAGCTCGAGCTTCCCAAGGAGGCGCGCACCGAGGTGGAGCGCGAGCTTGGGCGGCTCGAGCGCGCCGGGCGCGAGTCCATGGAAGCGCAGGTGATCCGCACCTACCTCGAGTGGATCGCCGAACTGCCGTGGAACAAGCGCTCCGACGATCAGCTCGACCTGAATCGCGCCATCACCGTCCTGGACGAGGATCACTACGGCCTGAAGGACGTGAAGGACCGCGTGCTGGAGTTCCTTGCCGTGCGCCAGCTGCGCGCGCAGCAGCTCAGCGACGAGATGGACAAGACTGGAGAATTCCCGGTTGCCCGCTTGAAGGAGAAGACGGCCGACGCCACCCCGACGCTCGCCCGCAGCACCGGCGAGGTGGAGCGCACCATCACCGACAAGCGCGAGGCCAAGTCGCGCGCGATGGCCAAGGGACCGATCTTGCTGTTCAGCGGTCCGCCGGGCGTGGGCAAGACGTCCATCGCCAAGTCCATCGCGCGGGCGCTCGGCCGCGAGTACGTGCGCGTCTCGCTGGGCGGCGCGCGCGACGAGGCCGACATCCGCGGCCACCGTCGCACGTACGTGGGGGCGATGCCCGGGCGCATCATCCAGGGGATGAAGCAGGCCAGCACCAAGAACCCCGTCTTCCTGCTCGATGAAGTGGACAAGCTCGGCGTCTCGTTCCAGGGCGACCCGTCGGCCGCCCTGCTCGAGGTGCTCGACCCCGCGCAGAACGACACGTTCACCGACCACTACCTCGGCGTGCCGTTCGACCTCAGTGAGGTGCTGTTCATCGCGACCGCCAACTTCGTGCAGAACATCCCCGGCCCCCTGCGCGACCGCATGGAGGAGGTGGAGTTCTCCGGGTACACCGAGCGGGAGAAGGCGGAGATCGCCAAGGCGTACCTGATCCCGCGCCAGCTCGAGGAGAACGGCCTCGCCGCCAAGAAGGTGAAGCTGCACGAGGATGCCATCATGCAGCTCATCTCCAGCTACACGCGCGAGAGCGGCGTGCGGCAGCTCGAACGCGAGATCGGCAAGGTGGCCCGCAAGGTCGCGCGTCGCATCGCGACGGGCGCCGAGCACACGATGATCGAAGGCGACGGCGTGATCACTGCCGATGAGGTGCGTGAGCTCCTTGGCCGTCCACGCGTGCGCCCGGAGAAGGCGGCGGCGGCGCATGAAGTCGGCGTCGCGACGGGGATGTACTACACGCCGATGGGCGGCGACATCATGTTCGTGGAGGCATCGACGCGCCCGCTTACGACGACGGGCTCCGGCGGCGCGGAAGGCAGCGGCGTCCCCGTCTCGCTCATCCTCACCGGCCAGCTCGGCGACGTGATGAAGGAGTCGGCGCGCGCAGCGTTCTCGTTCGTCACCAAGAACGCGGAGCAGTTGGGCATCCCCCGCGCGCGCCTCGGGTCCATCGAGACGCACATCCACGTCCCGGCGGGCGCCATTCCCAAGGATGGCCCGTCAGCCGGCGTGAGCATCGCCACGGCGCTCGCCAGCGAACTCAGCGGTCGTCCGGTGCGCAAGGATCTCGCGATGACCGGCGAGATTACCCTGCGCGGGCGCGTCCTTCCCATTGGCGGGGTGAAAGAGAAGGTGCTCGGCGCGCTCCGCGCCGGGATCACGCACATCGTGCTCCCGGTGGACAACCAGGCGGATATGGAGGACGTCCCCGAAGAGGCGCGCAGCGCGCTCACGTTCCACTTCGTGGAGACGCTGGAGGATGTGCTGAAGCTGGCCCTGGTCGGGGAGCCAGCTGAGGCGGTGGCGAAGGAGGAGTTTGCGGGGGTGTAGCGAGGCGGGGAACGAGGAGGAGGTAGAGGCGAAGGGACGAGGTTTGAGGGGTGGAACGGGGCGTCGTGCCTCGTTCCGCATCCCAAACCTCGTCCCTTCGCCTCTACCTCCTCCTCGTTCCGCGCCGTCTACGGCCGTTTGATCGTATCAATCTTCCCCGTCTTCTCGTCCACCTTGAAGCGCGGCCGAATGGCCTTGTCGTAGTCGCCGGTTTCTTGCTTCGGCGCCGCGGGCTTTGCGGCTGCCGGCGCGGCTGCGCTGTCGGCGGTCGGCTTGGCCGCGCTGTCCATCGCCGGCGTGCTGTCGGGCACGGCCGCCGGTGCGACCGCGGTGGAGTCGGCGGCCGGGGTGGCCGCCGAATCGCTCTTGCCACCGCACGCGGCCACAAGCAGCACCGTCGCGAGCAGCCCCTGCATGGGAATGCGATTCATCGCTGGTTCTCCCGCCGAATGGCCTGGATGCGACCGCCGCCGACCGTGAAGCGCGGCCGCAGCAACTGTTCCTGCGCCCTGTCCGCACCCGCCGCCTCCGCGGCGAGCCGCAGGCGCGCCATCGTCATCAGGCTCGGCACGGTGTAGGTGTCGGCGGCCAACAGGTTGACGCTGTACCCGAGGTCCGTGTACTGCGCGAGCGTCATCGTGCTCCACGGCATGTTCGACGTTCCCTCGACGTAGCCCGTCATCAACTCGGCGTCGAAGGCCGCCGTGCCGCCCACGGGGGCGTTGTTGGTCCCCGTGCACGTGGCCGTGAACACCTCACGCCAGTGGCCGTCTGCCGTGCCGGCCGTGCCGCAGTGCTCGACCGCGATGCTGCCGCCGGCCGCGCAGTGGTTGGCGCTGACGCCAGGCAGCGACAGGCACTGCGCCAACGACGCCGCGCCGGTGAAGCGTGGGTTGGTGCTTCCGGTCGGCACCGGGTTCTCGGAGTTCGTGAAGGCGGGATTCTGGAGGAGGTTCTTGTCCGGCCAGATGGTGCCGAACCCCACCACGTGGTTCATCTCGTGCAGCACCAGCGCTTCGAAGCGCCCTGACGTGATGTAGTTCTGGATATCCGCCTCGTCGAACTTCATCGTGCCGACCGCGGGCAGGATGGTCTGGTTGCGCACATAGCACGGGCCCGCCTGCGCGAGCACCTTGCCGGCGCCGTCGATCGCGGCAACGCCGGCATAGATGAGGACGCCGTTGGTCGACTCGTTCAGGGTCCCAGTCAGGCCTGAGACACCGCATCCTGCGAGATCCGCCCCTTGGAGGTTCACGGTCGAGAGTTGCCCGACGATCGCCGCCCGGATGCGGGCCGCCGCGTTCGTGAACGCCGCCTGCGCCTCGGTTGACATCGCCGGCCCAAAGAAGCGCAAGTCGAGCGTGAAGCTCGACTGAATCGTCGCGCTGAACGTGGTCGAGAAGCTCCCCGCTGTGGCAGACATGGTCTGCGTGCCGCCACGGTTGCCGAGCCGCCACGTCGTTGAGGCGCTGCCGCTGGCGTTCGTGGTGGCTGTCGCCGGCGAGACGCTGCCGCCGCCGGCCGTCACCGCAAACGTCACCGCCTGGTTCGCGACACCGTTGCCGTACTGATCCTGCACGGTGAACGCCGTCGGCGCGCTGAGCACGTCGCCGGCCCGGGCGGTCGCCACGTTTCCGGTCACCGCGGTGACCTTCGCGGGAGCCGCGGCCGTGCCCGTCGCGGTGATGGTCAGCGGCGTGAGACCGGCTACGGTGACCGTCAGCGTGTTCGTGCCGGCGGTCGTGCCGAGCGTCCACGTTCCGATCGAGGTCGGGCCCGACGACGTTTTGGTGGGCGCGCCGCTCAGCGTGCCGCCGCCCCCCGTGACCGCGATAGTCACGGCCACGTTGCCCAGCGCGTGCCCGGCCGCATCGGTCACGGCAAACGTTGGTGAGGTCGCCAGCGCCGTGCCCACGGTGGTGCTGGCCCCGGAGCCAGCGACGGCCTGCACTGCCGTCGGCTTCGTCGGCGAGGTGCTGTCACCGCCAGAACACGCGGCGGCCGCGAGCACGGCGACGAGGAGAGTACGGCGAGCCGCGCGTGGCGGCAGCGGAAGTGGGGTCATGAGCCGTCGTTCACGAAAGGGATTGGGAGCGAGACGCCACGACCGATCCGCCGAGGCGGCCCAGCGTAGCAGCGAACTTCAGTTCATCATCGGACAGCGAGCGGTCCTCAGCGAACGCTAGCACAAGCACGCCGCCGGGGGCATCCGTGCGCGCCAGCGGCACAAGATACGCCGCGCCGCGGGCGCCGCACACGTCGAGTTCCTCGAGCGATCCCCACCGGCGGTCGCGCTCGTCCCGGGAGTCCGCCGAGGCCGTCATCCCCTCGCGCAAGGCCGCCGCAGCCGCGCGGCCCAGCGCCGGCGAAATCCGCTGCAGCGCCTCGTTGGACGTGGCCGCCACGTTAAACCCGCCCGAGCCATCCTCGGCGAGTACCGCCGCGAGCGTCGGCGCCAGCGGCTCCGTGGCGTTGACGAGCGCCTGGATGTTGTGGGCTGCCGGTCCTGTGCTGGTCATCGCGGCCGCCAGCTGATGCAGCGCCTTCAGTTGCCGCGCATCCGCGTCGCCGCTCAACCCGCCGCCGGACACGTGCTCCCGCACAATGTGCGACGTGATCCGTGTCGCGACGTGCATCCGGACCGGCTGGAGGGCAACGCCGGCGAGCAGGAAGCTGAGCACCATGGCCACAAGAATGACCCGCTGCGAGGCCACGCTGTGCTCGCTCTGCAGGCGCGTCTTCTCCGCCAGCACGCGTAGTTCCTCGGCGCGAATGCGCGAGACCATCGTCATCAGCGAGTCGGCCGTGCGCAACGCGACCTCGCCGTTGAGCACCAAACGGGCGGAATCCGACCCCGCGCGGTCGCGCACCAGCACGGTGGACCGGAAGGCGTCGAAGCTCGCCGCGACTCCCGCGCCCAGCGCCTGGATGGCCCGCGCCTGGTCTGGGTTGTCCTCGGTCCCGTGCGTCAGCACGTCGAGGGCATCCTCTGCCATCGTCTGCGCCGACCGCACCGCCGTGAGACTGAGGCTGTCCGGGCGCACCACGTAGGCCTTCGCAGACCGCTCTCCGTTCTCTCGCGCCACGATCAACTGCAGCGCGGCTGCCATGTTGCCATTGGCGCGCTCCACGGCGCGATCAGTGGCAACCAGCCGAGACGAGAAGTAGTACGAGAGCGCGGCAAATCCCCCGAGCACGACCATCGCCGCGCCAACGGTCACGCTCAGTTTCTGGACGTGCGTGAGCTGCATGCGGAGAGGCGGACGTTAGGGAATGGGGCCCCAGCCAAAGAGCCGGCGCGCATCCACGCGGAGCGCTCCGGGCTCGGTCCCGGGTAGAAAGTACTCCAAATAGCGTCGCTCGGGCGGCGTCGCCGCCTCGGCCAGCTTGCCGGTCACCCGGTCGAGCTCGGCGGTCACCAGCCCCGGCGGCGCCGTCCACTCGCCGGTGCGGCCGTACCCTGAGCGTGCGAGCATCTGTCCGAAGATCGGTGCGGCCAGCGTGCCGCCGGCGGCGCCGGCCATGATGGAACGGGGCCGATCAAACCCCAGCCAGACCCCGGCGACCAGATCAGTGGTCGCGCCGACGAACCAGACGTCGGTGTTGTCATCCGTCGTCCCGGTCTTTCCGGCCACCGGCACCGTCGGCGGGAGGTAGCGGCGCACGACCGTCGCCGTCCCCCGGTCCACGACGTCGCGCATCAGTTCGCGCACGATGAACGCCGCCTCCGGGGTCATCGCCGGCGGCAGCGTCCGCACGCCCTGAGAGAACACCACCCGCCCCGCCGCGTCTTCCGCGCGGACGATGAACCGCGGCTCCGCTGGCGTCCCAAGGTTGGGAAAGGCCGTGAACGCGGCGACGAGGTCGAGCGGCTGGACCGCCGACGCGCCGATGGCGCTCGACGGCCACGGCGCGATGTACGAACGAATTCCCATGCGCCGCGCCAACGCGATGACCGAATCGCCCGTGACGCGCTGCCAGAGCTGCACCGCGACCGGGTTGCGTGAACGCGCCAGCGCCTCGCGCAGTGTGAGGTCGCCGAGGAACTCGCCATCCGCGTTCCGCGGGCGGTACAACTGCCCACGGTCAAAGGCCAGTTCGAGCGAGGTGTCGGGGACGATCGCGTTGGCGGGGATCGAGTCGAGGATCGCCCGCGCGTACACGAACGGCTTGAATGCCGACCCCGGCTGACGGACGCCGTTCACCGCGCGATTGAACGGCGCCTCCCGGTAGCTGCGCCCGCCCACCAGCGCCCGCACGTCGCCGGACGTCGGCTCGATGGCGACGACCATCCCCTGCAGGTAGTCGGTGCTCCCCTTGGGGTGTTTCGCGTACGTCGGGTTGCGATATCCAGCGCGCGATTCCACCGCGGCGGTGCCTTCGACCAGCGCGACCCAGGCCGCGTTCTGGAGCTGCGGGTCGAGCGTGGTGACCACCTTGAAGCCGCCCTGCCCCACCGGCACGCCGGCCCGCTCAAGCTGCGTGCGCACGACATCCACGAACCACGGGGCGCTCGACGGGAGGCCGCCGTTCGAGATGGTCGTCACCGGCGTCGCCTTGGCCGTCGCCGCCTGGGGACGCGTGATGAAGCCCTGCGCGGCCATCAGGTCGAGAATGGCGTTCCGCCGGTTGCGGTTGCGCTCGGGATGACGCGCCGGATCGTAGATCGCCGGCCCCTTCGGGAGCGCGGCGAGCGATGCCGCCTCGGCGAGCGTGACGCGCGTTGCGCTCTTCCCGAAGTAATGGCGGGCCGCCGCCTCCACCCCGAACCAGTTGCGCCCGAAGTGAATGGCGTTGAGGTACGCCTCGAGGATCTGCTCCTTGGTGTAGCGCCGTTCCATCTCGCGCGCCGCACGTTGCTCGCGGAGCTTGCGTGGCACACCGGCGAGCCCGCGCTCCCTGCGGTCCACGATGTCGGGATGCAGGTTGCCCACGAGCTGCTGGGTGATGGTGGACGCTCCGCGCGAGTCCCCCATCAGGTTGTCCTTCACGGCGCCAGCGATGCCAACGAGGTCCACGCCGTCGTGCTGGTAGAAGCGCCTATCCTCCACGGCGATGACCGCCTGCGGCAGATAGCGCGGCAGCGACGAGAGCGGCACCGAGGTGCGCCACTGCCGCCCGATCTCGCCGATGAGGGAGCCGTCGCGGGCGTAGACCTGCGACGACTGCGCCAAAGGCGTGATCTGCCAGGCCTCGCCCGTGGATGGCTTGGGGGTGGCCGGTTGCTGGGCCCCCAACAGGCACGGAACGAGGAGAACGCACGGGGCGAAGCGAGCGGGCATGAAGGAGTTTTACCCCAAAGCGGGGAAAAGGGGAACGGGGAGGAGGTAGAGGCGAAGGGACGAGGGGCGAGGGGCGGAACGGGGGACGCGTGCCCCGTTCCCCGTCTCAGCCCTCGTCCCTTCGCCTCTACCTCCTCTCCGTTCCCCCCGGTCCAACTGTTGCTCCCGTTCCGACTCCATGCGACAATTGGAATGATGTCCATGCTCCGACTCGCCATCGCGCAGTTCCGCCCCAAGAAGGGCGACGTGGCCGCCAACCTCGCCCGCGCGGGGGAGGTGCTGGCGCAGGCCGCGGCTCTCGAGCCGCCGCCGCACGTCGTGCAGTTCCCCGAGGCGTCGTTGTCGGGCTACTTCGTCGAGGGGGGCATCCGCGAAAACGCGATGACGCCCGACGAGGTGGTGCGAACGCTCGACGCGCACTGGCGCGCGGCCGCGCGGCCAGGCTCCACCATTGACGTCATGGTGGGCTTCTACGAACGGCACGACGGCACGCTGTACAACAGCGCGCTCTACGCCCGGCTCGGCGGGGCGGAACCCGTCCTGCTGCATGTTCATCGCAAGAACTTCCTCCCCACGTACTCGCTCTTCGACGAGGAGCGGTTCATGGAGCGCGGGTACGACATCCGCGCGTTCGACACCGCGTGGGGGCGCGCGGCCATGCTCGTCTGCGAGGACGCCTGGCATTCGCTGACCGGGACGATCGCCGCGCTCGACGGCGCGCAGGTGATCTTCGTCAGCGCCGCCGCGACGGCCCGCGGCACCCATCCGCGCTCCGACGGCCTCGGCGGCCCGGCGACGATCTCGCGGTGGGAGCGGCTTATCCAGGACATCGCCGAGGAACAGGGCGTCTACTGCACGCTCGCGAACCTCGTGGGCAGCGAGGGCGGCAAGATGTTCCAGGGCGGCTCACTCGTGGCCGGCCCGCGCGGCGATGTCCGCGCGCGGGCGCCGCAATGGGACGAGGCGCTGCTCATGACGGAGCTCGACCTCGGCGACATCGGCCGCTGCCGCGCTGACGCCCCGATGCTCAGCGACCTCAAGGTCGCCATTCCGTACCTGTCGGCGGAAATGAAGCGCGCGGTGTACGCGCCGCGGCTTTCCCCGAAGCCGCGCGTCGTATCCCGCACCGCGCCGCCGAGCGCCGAGGCGCCGCGGGCCGCGTCCGGCGCGATCAGCGGACCACTGCCTGTTGTCGTCCCCGAGGATGGTGGCCGCGCGGCGCCGCCGCCGCTCGCCATTGACGCCCCGCTCGTTGAGCGGTGGCTCATTCAATTCCTGCGCGACGAGTTCGGACGCCGCGGTTTCACCAAGGCGATCGTGGGCATCTCCGGCGGGGTCGACTCCGCCGTGGCCGCCACGCTCGCGGTGCGTGCGCTCGGCGCTTCCAACGTGATCGGCGTGCGCTTGCCGTATCGCCTGTCGAGCGCCGACTCGCTCGCCCATGCGCAACTCGTCATCGACCAGCTGGGCATCGAGGGGCGCACGCTCGACATTTCGGCGGCGGTGGACGGGTATCTCGCGCTGGAGCCCGATGCCAACGCCGCGCGCCGCGGCAACGTGATGGCCCGCGTGCGGATGATCGCGCTCTTCGACCTGAGCGCGCGCTATCAGGCACTCCCCGTCGGCACGGGCAACAAGAGCGAGCGCCTGCTCGGCTACTTCACGTGGCACGCCGACGACTCGCCGCCCGTGAACCCGCTGGGCGACCTGTACAAGACGCAGGTCTGGGCGCTCGCCCGCCACCTCGGCGTCCCAGCGGAGATCGTAGACAAGCCCGCCACGGCCGACCTCGTGGAAGGCCAGACGGACGAAGGCGACTTCGGCATCACCTACGCCAAGGCCGACGAAATCCTGAACTGGCTTCTGCACGGATGGATGCCTGCAGAAGTCGTGCAGCGCGGCTTCAGCGAGGAGGAAGTAGAGCGCGTGCGGCGCCGGCTGGACGGGACGCACTGGAAGCGTCGGCTCCCCACGGTCGCGATGCTCAGCGGCGCGGCGATTGGGGAGAGTTACCTTCGGCCGGTGGATTACTGACGGCGGCGACGCAGGAAGGCCAGCGCCGACGCCGCAGCCACTAGTCCCGCGCCGAGGAGCGTCATCGTCACTCGGCCTTCAGGCTCAGCGAAGTAGATCCACTGTGCCGCCATCAACGTGGCGACGACCGGGATGACCCACACGCCGCGTTGGGCGCGCACCCGGTCTTCCGGGGTGCGCACGGCGTACGCCCACCCGAGTCCGACGAAGATCGCGGCCAGAATCGCGCGGTTCAGCCACTCCCATTCGGGTTTCCAAAAGGCAGCGGCCACTCCTGCCATGATAACCACGGCCGTCGTGTTCTCGATTCGCTCGCTTCTCGTCATCTGCGCTCCTGAGGGGCGGGTGGTGTCCGCCGGCGGCTCGTGGCCGCCGACGGACTTCGTGCAGGGACCGATCAGTGTTCGTCTACCTCGGGCTTCTTGCCGATGTTGGCAATGCATTTGTCCAGCTCTGCCTGCTTCGATTCGTAGTTCGCGTATGCCGAGAGGTACGCGGAGTATAGGGTCGTCGTGAGCATGACATTGCCCGTCAGGCTCGCCAGCAGGACCGTGCTCCCGGCCGCCGTGTACTGCCACGTGGCGATGTTCGCGGCCTTGATCTCCGCGTCGCAGGCGCCGCCGTCCTCCTCGAGGCTGCGAATGCGCGGTCCTGCCGCGGAAGTCCGCAGGCGCTCGGCCTGTTGCTGCAGGACCGCACGTGCCTGCGCGCGCTCGTTCGGCGAGAGGCTGCGGGAGTCGAACGTGTGCACGAGGCCATCGCCGCCGCGGAAGGTGACGCGCTGAGCGACGGAGTTCCAATCCGCGGTGGGTGTCCATTCGTTGTCCACGCGCAGCACCACGGCGCCGGCGCGCCGCATCAGGGTCACGCGGGGCCGTCCATCACGGCCGAGCACTGATTCGACATGGAGCGTGCCGCCGTCCGGAGCAGGCAGAACGGCACGACGAATCCGCTCGCCAGGCGCCAGCGCAGGGAGCGCCGCGTCCAAGACGGGGAAGTCCGCGGCGCGCGGTACGGGCACCGCGGGGAGGATCGGCGGGGCCAGCACGGTGCGCGTCGGCGACGACGGGATGTCGCCGCACGCAGCAACCAGCACGAACACGCCAGCGCCTAGCGCCATCCGAGAAAGACTGCGCGAAATGAGGGTCAACATGATCGCATCTCCTGAAGTTCGTGGTTGGATTCACGAACCAGGCGATCACGGGGCCAAGGATGGCGGCGCTATGACCCTGTCGCGTGGTTCACGCCGGCAAGGTGCACCGGCCGCCCCGGCGAGGTGTCGCCAATTCCACGCGGTTCGGTACAATTCCTTGCATGACCGATCACGCGGCGGACTACGAGCGCATCGCGCGCGCCATCCGGTACCTCGACGCCCATTGGCGCGAGCAGCCGTCGCTCGCCGCGGTCGCGCAACACGTCGGCCTCAGCGAGTCGCATTTCCAGCGCCTCGTCACGCGCTGGGTGGGGATCAGCCCCAAGCGCTTCCTTCAGCACGCCACGGCGCAGTTCGCGCGCACGCTCCTGCGCGAGCATCGCGCCGCGCTGCCGACGACGCTGGAGGCGGGGCTCTCGAATCCCTCGCGTCTGCACGAGCTCATTGTGCACGCCGAGGCGATGACGCCCGGACAGGTGAAGCGCGGTGGCGAGGGAGTCGAGATCGCCTACGGTTTTCACGACTCGCCGCTCGGCACGGCATTCGTCGCGGTCACTCCGCTCGGCGTTTGCTCGCTTCAGTTCGCCGACACCGCGGCGCAGCGCCGCGCGGCGCTCGCCCGCCTGCGCGAGGAGTGGCCTGGCGCTCTGCTCACCGAGTCCGTGCCCCGCACCCGGGCGGCTGCCCGTCAAGCGCTCGGCACGCTCGGCACCGCCTCCGGACCACTCGCCCTGCACGTGCGCGGCACGAACTTCCAGTTGAAAGTGTGGTCAGCCCTATTGGCCATCGCGCCCGGGACGGTGACCACGTATGAAGAGATCGCCGGTGTCATCGGCCGCCCGCGTGCCGTGCGCGCCGTCGGGAGCGCGGTGGGGCGCAATCCGGTGAGCGTGCTGATCCCGTGTCACCGGGTGATTCGGAAGAGCGGCGGGCTGGGGGGCTATGCCTGGGGATTGGAGCGGAAGGAAGTCCTTCTCAGGGCTGAAGACGGTAGACGGTCGACGGTGGACGGTCGATAAAAGGCGAGGACGGCGGAGGCGAGCGCTCGAGCGCCGTCATCCACCGTCCACCGTCAACCGTTTACCGTCAGTTGTTCTCGCTTACGCCGCTCGCGCGTACGCCAAACTCACCGCCCGCCTCGCTCCCCGCTTCACGCTCCGGTGCGCCGCCCGCGCGTAGCGCATGAAGTTCTGCCCGGCCCACGGGTAGCGGGTGAAGAACTCCACCGGCAGCATCGATCCCTTCAGCTGATTGCACTGCACGCATGCGGCCACGAGGTTGCCCGGGTGGTGGTTGCCGCCGCGCGAGAGAGGGATCACATGGTCGAGGGTCGCCGCCTCCAGTCCTAGCCGCGCCGCGCAATAGACGCAGCGACGACCGCAGTCACGGAAGGTGGCGCGCTTGACGTGCCGCTTCTGGTGGGGGACGCCGTGATCGTGACGGCGGGCCAGACCGCGGGGCGAACGAGGCAGCGCGAACCGGTAGACGCTCCGATGAGACATTGCACCTCGCCGGAAAAGACGACGCCCCGGTCTGGGACACTGGTCCCGAACGGGGCGTGGCGGATGGGGAGGAGGCTCCAGCGCGCGTCCTGACTGGGCGGACGCGGCATTCGTCGCTGGATGGGGTGCCCGTACAGTACGGCCATCTGCCTCCATGGACGAAGGGTCCTCCGGGGGTAGAGGAACCTGCTTTCGTCATATGGACGAGCACAGATTTGCTTCGTAACACGAATTGGCGCAAGAGGCCCCACCGCAGGGTGATGGGCCGCTCGCTGTCGGGCTTGCTCGGATGTCCGGTGCTTGGCTCGCTCGGTTGCCCGGCGGCCTACCGCTCCGGAAGCGCCGCGAGGAACTCCGCGAGATGTCCGCCCCATACGGTCGGCGCCGAGTGCGTGCCGTGCCCGCGCGTCTGCGGCGTGATCGGGAGCAGAACGAACCGCCCCTTCGCCACCTGCGGCATCAACCGCTCGACGATGCCAAGTTCCGGCGGATTGACCAGGTCGTCAGCGGAGTTGATGGCGAGCACCGGGGCCGTGATCCGCCGCAGGTGCGGCGAGGGATCGTAGTCGCGCGACGCGTCGAACTGGTAGAGCATGTCGTTCGCGTCGGTCGCCTTCATCCGCGCATCGAGGTACGCCGTGATCACCGAGTCGGCGGCGTCACGCGTCGGCGCCTGACGGTGCTGCAGCAGCGGCGCGCTTCCCATCATGTACAGCATCTGCAACGCGGCGCGCAGGCCCGGAGGCTGTTCTGTGTACTGGCCACCCTGATACCCAGGCTCCTGTCGGATGTCGTCCATCATCATCTTGCGCATCATCCGGTTCCGCCCGACGATCGCCGCCGGCGCGCAGGCGAGCGGCACGAGGCCATCGGCGAAATCGGGATAGGTGTATCCCCACACCCACGCGTGCATACACCCCATCGATGTGCCCATGATGATGCGCAGGTGACTCACGCCGAGTCCCTGCGTGAGAAGGAGATGCTGGGCGCGCACCATGTCGTCGTACGTGTACTTGGGGAACCGCGTGCGCATCCCGTCACTCGGCTTGCTCGATCCGCCGTGCCCGATGCCGTCGGGGAGAACGACGTAGTAGCGCGCCGTGTCGAGCAGTTTGCCCGGGCCGAACAACTCGCCGGCGTATCCCGGCGTCAGGAAGCTCCGTCCGGAACCGCCGGTCCCGTGCAGGATCATCACCGCGTTTCTCACCACGCCGGCGGCGTCGCGGCGCGGCGCGCCGAGCGTCGTGTAGTGCAATCGCAGTTCGGCGAGTGATTCGCCCGACGCGAAGGTGAAGTTCCGGGCGACGAAACCGCCCTGGGTGCCCTGCGCCACGGCCTGCGCGGCGCCGAGGGACAGCGAGACGATCAACAAGGGAACGCGCATCAGGATTCCGGACTACGGGGCGAGCAGGCGTTCGAGGAACGTCCCCAGCCCGTGGAGGTGGTCAATGTGGTCGGGGCCGGTGTTGCCGGCGAAGCCGAGCAGCTCGAAGCGCCCCGCGGTGGTGCGGCTGAGCAGCTGCATCCCAAGCGGCCCCCACTCAAGCACGGCCGTGCGTCCGAGCCGCAGGGCGTCGAGCAGCCAGTCCGTGCATTCCGTGGTGCTGGCGAATGTGCCTGGAAAGATCTCGCTGTGCGTGACCACGAAGCGTTTCCGTCCCTCGACGGCCAGTCGCGCGAAAGACGAGAACGGCGCGAGGCCTGTCGTGTCAATCGAGCCGCCGTCGGCGAGCGGTGTGCGCTCGGGCACGTATCCCGCGTGCAATCCGTCGAGCAGCAGCGCGCCATCCACGCGCGGCAGGTGGTGCGGCCGCCGCACGATCTCGCGGATCGCGCCGTAGCCGGCGCTGAAGCCGCTCAGGTAGACGCCAGTGATGCGCGGCGCGCTCGTCACCTGCGCGACGCGCGCCACGATGGTGTCGAGCAGGCGGCCGTACAGCAGCGTGTCGTCGGCGAACGGACGCGCGTAGACGGCCGAGCCGGCGCCCAGGTAGACGGCGGCAACGACGACCGGCCGTGGAAACTGCGCGGCGACGCGCTTCGGCAGCCACGTCGCGCCCATGAAGTGGATGAGCAGCGGCGCGGAGTCAGCGGTCAGCGCGCGCTGGGGGATGAACACCTCGACCGGCCGTGGCAGGAGACTGTCGATGGTGAGGTTCACGCCCACATCGGCGATGCGGGACTGGTCGAGGCGCTCGTGCCGCCGCGTGCGCTCCTGCATCGGCGACGGGTTTTGCGCGGCGGGGGCGGGGACCTGCGCCGAGGCGGCGGCCGCGGCGAGCGTCAATATAGTAGCGATATGATACTTATTCATCGTCCGCGGCCAGCGCGCGTGGGTACACCTTGATCTTGTCCCAGCGCCGGAGCGTCACCTCGCCGGCGGGTGCGCCGCGCTCCTTGCGCACATCGCTGGCCCAGCAGACGTGCACCTCCACCTTGCCGCGCGCCTCGCGCGCCTTGCTGTAGTACGCCGCGTACTCGGCGGCGCGCTCCACCACTGGCTTGGGGATCTCCGGCAGCTTGTCGGGATTGCGCACCACCACATGGCTCCCCGGCACGCCGGCCACGTGGAGCCACAGGTCGAGCGGCTTGGCGACCTTCAGCGTGAGGTAGTCGTTGTCGCTCGCGGCCTTGCCGACGAGGACCTCGAAGCCCTCGACCTCTACGGTGCGGTACCTGCGTCCCTTGCTCGGCATCCTTCAACGCTACCTTCGCGACGCCCGATGCGGGAGCGCGGCGCCCGGGAGCCGGACGCCGCGTGCTGCGCCGCTGGCGCTAGCGGCGCACCGGGAACGGCGCGTGCCGACGCGTGATGTCGAGGTTGGTGATGTGCATGTTGGTACCGCGGCCGATGCGGAAGCCATACACGCCGTCCACGGGCAGTGATGCGCGCGCCCAGGCGCCCACGCAGTTGCCATCCACGAAGTAGCGCACCGAATCGGGCTCGGCGAGCACCCGCACCACGGTGCGGACCGTGCCATCGGCGGCCAGCGGCTTGATTCCCTCGCGTGGCGCCCAGTCACTGACGGGACGCATCTGGCCGCCGCTGAAGGCGAAGACCCCAGCCTGCCCGTCGCGCCGCACCACGAACCACGACACCGCCTCGCCACCCGTGCCGCCGTCGCTGCCGCCGATGAAGAGCCCGAACTCGTCATTGGTCTTGCTCGGGAACAGGATCATCTCGGCCTGCACGGCGAACCGGCCGTTGGCCGTGTTGGCGGGGTCGTACAAGAAGCCGCCGGGGCCCATCGTGACATGCCAGCCTGGAGCCATGTCCTCGAAGCGGAAGGTCGAGTCCGTGGCGGTTGAGTTCGGGATGTTCGCGATGCGGCCGGGAGTATCGAGCCGCCACTGCCAGCCGGTTGGCGCGGGCGGTGGCTGAACGGCCGTTGACTGTGCGACGAGCGGCGCCGCCGCGACCAGCACGGCGAGGAACGTGGGTGCACGCACGGGGGGCTCACAGGTTGGCGATGCGCTCAAATTCCACGGCGGCGGCGCACGGTCAAGGGCAGACGCTCCCCCTGACTGCTGGTTGGGACTATTTTTCTGGTTTCCCCGCGGCCCGCTGGCCGCCTGCTGGCCCCCGATCGCCCCGACCCATGGCTGCTTCCTCCAAGACGGACCGCCGCGCGGCCCACGGCCTGACACGCGACCAGTTGCTGGCCGCGTACCGGACCATGCTCCTGTCGCGCCGCATCGACGACAAGGAGATCCAGCTCAAGCGGCAGAACAAGATCTTCTTCCAGATCTCGGGCGCGGGACACGAGGCGGTGCTCACCGCCGCCGGGCACGTCTTCAAGGCGGGGCACGACTGGTTCTACACGTACTATCGCGACCGCGCCCTTTGCCTCCAGCTAGGGATGACCGCGGCGGAGATGCTGTACAGCGCCGTCGGCGCCGCCGCTGATCCGAACTCCGGCGGCCGCCAGATGCCGTCGCACTGGGGGCTCAAGTCGGCGAACATCGTCACCGCCGCGTCGCCCACGGGCACGCAGTTCCTGCAGGGCGTGGGCGCCGCCGAAGGCTCGATGCGCGCCGAGTTGCTGGGGATCACCGATGGCTTCGCCGGCGATGAAGTGGCCTTTGTCTCCACTGGCGACGGCACCACGTCGCAGGGCGAGTTCTGGGAATCGCTGAACACCGCCGCGAACCTCAAGCTCCCGGTCGTCTATCTGGTCGAGGACAACGGCTACGCGATCTCCGTCCCGGTCGAGGTGAACACCGCCGGCGGCTCCATCTCGAAGCTCGTCTCTTCGTTCCCCGGCCTGTACATCCAGGAAGTGGACGGCTGCGACTTCATCTCATCGCTCGAGGCGATGAAGAAGGCCGTGGCGTACGCCCGCGCCCGCAAGGGACCGGCGCTCGTGCACGCGCACGTCATCCGGCCGTATTCGCACTCGCTCTCCGACGACGAGATCCTCTACAAGCCGGCGCACGAGCGCGAGGCCGAGGCGGCGCGCGACCCGCTGGTGACCTTCCCGAAGTGGCTCATCGCGGAAGAACACGCGACGGAGGCCGACATCACGGCCGTGCAGGAGTCGGTGGACGCCGAGGTGCTGGCCGCCACCGATGACGCGCTGGCCCAGCCGCAGCCCGCGCCGGAGACGGCGATGTGGGCGCTCTACTCGCCCGACGTGGATCCCACGAGCGCCGCCTTCGACACCGAGGACGCCCCACACTTCACCGGCGAGCCCACCACGATGGTGGACCTCATCAACTCGGCGATGAAGGACGAGATGCGGCGCGACCCGCGCATCCTTGTCTTCGGCGAAGATGTTGCTGATGTCTCGCGCGAGCAGTACCTGGGCAAGGTCAAGGGGAAGGGCGGCGTCTTCAAGGCGACGCACGGCCTGCAAACCGAGTTCGGCGGGGCGCGCGTGTACAACTCGCCGCTCGCCGAGGCCAACATCATTGGCCGAGCGATTGGCCTCGCGCATCGCGGATTCAAGCCCGTCGTGGAGATCCAGTTCTTCGACTACATCTGGACCGCCTACATGCAGCTTCGCGACGAGCTCGCGACGATGCGCTGGCGGTCGAACAACGCGTTCAAGGCGCCGATGGTGGTGCGCACGACATACGGCGGCTACATCCGCGGCGCGATCTACCACTCGCAGACCGGCGCGTCGCTCTTCACGCATTGCCCGGGCTTGCGGGTCGTCTGCCCGAGCACCGCGCTCGACGCGAATGGCCTGCTGCGCACCGCGATCCGCTGCGACGACCCGGTGATCTTCCTCGAGCACAAGCACCTGTACCGCCAGACGTACAACAAGGGGAAGAATCCCGGGCCGGACTTCATGATCCCGTTCGGCAAGGCGAAGGTGCTGCGCGAGGGGACGGACGTGACGGTCGTGACCTACGGCGCGACGGTGCAGCGCGCACTCGCTGCCGCCAACCAGGCCGCCGACGCCGGCGGTCCGAGTGTGGAGGTCATCGACCTGCGCACGCTGCAGCCGTGGGATCAGGAGGCGGTCTACGCCTCGGTGCGCAAGACGGGGCGCGTGATCGTCGCCTACGAGGATTCCATCTCGTGGGGCTACGGCGCCGAGATCGCCGCGCGCATCGCCGACGAGTGCTTCGCGTGGCTCGACGCCCCGGTCAAGCGCATCGCGTCGCAGGATGTCTGGGTGGGCTATGCGCCGCACCTGGAGGACGCGATTCTGCCGCAGGCGGGGGACTTTTTGCATTCCTACTTTGAAATCGTGAAGTATTGACGGTGGACGGTTGACGGTGGACGGTAGAGGGCCGGGGGAACGATCCTCGGCCCTTCGCCGTTCATCCACCGTCCACCGTCCACCGTCGACCGTCCACCGTCACCATCCAGTGCTCCTGACCCTCGCCCTCTCCTTGGCCCTCGCCGCAGACAGCGCTCGCTTTCCGACCGTCACCTCCGACAACCTCGAAGGAAAGACCTTCACCCTGCCGCACGACTTCGCGGGGGAGCGCAACGTCGTCTTCATCGCCTTCCAGCGCGAGCAGCAGAAGGAAGTGGACAGCTGGGTGCCATTCGTGAAGCCGCTGGTCGCGCGCACGCCGGACACGGAGTACTACGAGATCCCGACCATCTATCGGATGGTCGCGCCGATGCGCTGGATGTTGAACCGCGGAATGCGAGGTGGCATCGACGACCTCGGGGCCCGCGAGCGGACGATCACGCTCTATCTCGACAAGGGACCGTTCAAGAGAGCGCTGGGCATCGCCAGCGAACGCGAGATCCACGTGCTGGTCGTGGACCGCGAGGGGCACGTGCTGTGGCGCACGGCGGGATCGTTCAACGAGGAAAAGGGCCAGGGTCTCGCGCGCGCGCTGACCGCGCAGTAGTTGGCACTCGCGCCAGGACCGAGGCGGCCGCGGCGACGTGGCCGCCTCTTGCTTCGCACAGGCCCGCGCGGCAATCTGAGACGGACACCACACCCACGCCGCCTCCCCGGGGTATACCGTGCGCCGTCGCGCCCTGCTTCACGTCGCCGTCACGCTGACGGCGCTCGCTGTCGCCTGTTCATCGAATCCCGCGCCGCAAAGCCGTGCCCGCTTCGATTCGTCGCTCATCACGCGCCAGCAGATCCAAGAGGGGCAGTTCACCAACGCCTACGACGCGGTGAAGACCCTGCGCGGCTCGTGGCTCAACACCGTGCGCCCGGAGAGTTTCCGCTACCCGGCCGTCATCCAGGTCTACCTCGACGGCGTGCGGATCGGGGACCCCTCGTCGCTCTCGACCGTGCAGACGCTCCCCATTCAGTACATCCGCTACTACAGCGCGCAGGACGCGTCGGCGCGGTGGGGGATCGACCACGGCGCGGGGGCGATCTACGTCAGCACCAAGGTGATGCCGCAGGGGATGTCGGGGCCGCCGCCGGCTTGACGGCTCATGGTTTGGCCGGCGGCGTCCCCGTCCCCACGTAGATCACCCCGCGCCCGTGCCCGGTTCCCCAGCGCGTGGTGGCGTCGGCGCCATTGATGTACTGCATGTACTGGATGGACGCCGCTGAGAGGCCCTGCAGCGCCTGAACGCTCCCGAGGTGCACGCCGTCGAGATACACCTGCACTTCGGTCCGATTGCGGAAACTGTCGATCCCGCGAGAATTCAACCAGTTGTTTCGCAGCGCGCGCACGACGTCATACGCCGTCGTGAAACGGGAATCCGCGATCTGCGCGCGCACCAGCATGGATTTCGAGGACGGATCCTCGCCGCCGCTGCGCACGCGTCCCGCGCATCCCGCCAGGAGCGACCCCGCGAGCACGGCGAACAACACGACTGAATGGCGCACTCGACCTCCTGCGGCCTGCAGGTGATGCTGCGCTACCGGCCGTCGGTCACCTCAAAGACCACCTTCCCATCCACAATCGTCCGGATCACCTTCGCGTCGCGAATGGTCTCCGGCGGAATCGTCGTCAGGTCGCGGTCGATCATCGTGAGATCGGCGAGCATCCCCTTCTTGATGACGCCGCGATTCTGCTCGGCAAAGCCAGCGTACGCGGCGCCGGCCGTGTACGCCCGCAGTGCTTCCTCGACCGTAATCTTCTGCTCGGGTACCCAGCCGCCCGGACGCTTCTCGTCGAGCGTGCGGCGCGTCACCGCGCCGTAGATCCCCATCAGCGGCGTCGGAGGCGCGACGAACCAGTCGCTGCCAAAGGCGAGCGGCGCCTTGGTGTCGAGCAGGGACCGGAACGCGTACGTCCCCTTGGCGCGCTCCGGACCAATCACCTTCTCCACCCAGCGGCCGTCGTCAATCGCGTGGTACGGCTGCATCGAGGGAATGACGCCAAGCGCGCCGAAACGCGCGATATCGGCCGGGGCAACGTGCTGCGCGTGCTCGATGCGGAAGCGGCGGTCACGCGGGCCGTTCTCCTTCGCCACGCGCTCGAAAATGTCGAGCTGCACGCGAATCGCCCGGTCGCCGATGGCGTGAATGAGCAGCTGCAGCCCGGCCTTGTCCGCCGCCGAGGCCCACTGGTACAGATCGGACTCGGCGCTCACCATCAGGCCGCGGTCGTTGGGCGCGTCGGTGAACGGCTCGAGCATCGCGGCGGTGTGCGAGCCGATGGAGCCGTCCACAAACCCCTTGAGCCCGCCAATGCGCACCCAGTCGTCGCCGAAGCCGCGCGCCTTCACCGTGTCGGCGAGACGCTTCCAGCTGCCGATGGGAACGGCGGCATAGATGCGCGTGGTGAGGTCGCCAGCGGCGTGCGCCCGCTCGAACGCAGCCAGTTCGCCCCATGTGCCCATGTTGTGCACGGCAGTGACGCCCTGCTCGTTCACATAGCGCATTGCCGCGCGCAGCGCGCGGTCAATCATCTCGGGGCTGTCCGGCGGCACCGCGCTCCCGACGATCCCCATCGCGTTGTCCTTGAAGATCCCCGTCGGCTCGCCCGACGCATCGCGCACGATCGTCCCGCCGTCCACGTCCTTCACCGCGGCCGTCACCTTGGCCGCCGCGAGCGCCGCGGTGTTGGCCAGGCTCATGTGCCCGTCGAGGCGGTTGATCCAGACCGGGTTGTTGGGCGTCACCGAATCGATCCACTGGCGCGTGGGGAGTTCCCCGCCCCAGTTCTCGTGATCCCAGTCGCCGTTGGTGATCCACGTGCCCGCCGGCACGGTCTTGGCGAACGCGCCAATGCGCTGGATGAACTCGGCCTTCGTCTTGGCGTCGCGCAGCTTCACCGACTGGAGGGCAAAGCCGCCGTCGGTGAAGTGGACGTGCGCGTCAATGAAGCCGGGCACGAGCATCGCGCCGCGCGCATCGATGACGCGCGTCTGCGCGCCGGCGAGTTTGCGCACCTCGGCGCTCGATCCAACCGCGGTGATGCGGTTCCCTTCCACCGCCACGGCGTCGGCCCACGGACGGCGTGCGTCGCCGGTCCAGACGCGCGCATTGACGATGGCGAGGGTGATCACGGCAGTCTGGGCGAGAAGGTGCACGGCCCCTCCGTCAGCGCCGCTCGAGGGCGTCGCGCACGTCGAGGAGGATCTCGAAGTAGAGCTGTTCGCGGCGATACGAGAAGTCGAGCGCCTTCATCCCGGCCTCGTCCTCCGTGGCCTTGGCGCGCTCGAAGGCCTCACGGTACATGTCGTCGAGGTTGGCGAGGATGCGTTCGCGGGAACGGGACATACGGAGACTCTCCAGCGCCGCGGGGGTCAGCCGTGGCGGGTTGGTGGTAGCGGGGGGAGCGGGCGGCGCAGGTGGCCCCTCCAGCAGCAGCCGGCGGGCGACATTCATCAACTGCGTGCGCGCGTCAAAGGGCGGGGGCATGGGTGACGTGCATAATCGCACGTCCACGCCCGCCGGGGAATGGGGCGCCGACTACTGCGCGGGGCGCTGGGCGAGCAGCCGCGCGACGGCGGCGTCCTCCTCGACGAACGGGAGGAGCGCGGCCACCACGCCCTGTTCGGTGTCGCCCTCGACGGCCATCAACGCCGGCGGTTGGCGCCGCGCGTCGATCGAGCGTGGGCCCGATGAGCGACGGTCGACCTCGATGACGGCGCGCACCGGCGTGCCGTCCTGCGGCGTTAGTCGGCGAATGCGCACCGTTGCCCCTTCGGCAAGCGTGCGCTCGTAGAGCACCTCGGACACGAACTTCCTCGGCGGATTGCGTTGACTATAAATGCGTAGCCTGCTCCCACGACGCAAGCGGTCAGCGCGTCGGAGACGGGGCCAGGCGATGGAAGATGGCCCCTTCGACGGGGCGTCCGTCGCGAAGATGCTCCACGACAATCCGCTCCAGCAGCTCCGGCGTCACGCCGCCATACCAGATCCCGTCCGGATACACCGCGACGATGGGGCCGCCCGCGCACACTCCAAGACACGGCGCCTCACTCCGCTTCACCCGCCGCGGGCCGAAGAGCAACCCTTCGCGCTGCAGCAGTCCCGCCAGCTTCGCGTAAATGGCACGCCCGCGGCGATCCGTGGAGCAATACCCGCCTGTGCAGACCAGCACGTGGCGGGCATACGGTTCCATCAGCGGGGGTTGTTGGTCGTGCATGGAAGTCGGAGTGGAAGCCCAGGGGGAAAGTACACTACGGATGTCGCGGATGAGTGCGCTCGCGTCTTGCCGCTTGCCCCGCGCCACGCGCCCGCCCATCCTCCGGCATGGCTCCAGCATCCCGTTGGCTCGTCTTCGGCATCGCCGCGCTCGTCGCTTCCTGCACGCCCAGCAGCGCCACCGCCCAGATCAGCGCGGCGACTGCATCGCGAACGCCCGCCCTCGCCGATTCGTTCCCGATCGACCCCGCGATCATCCGCGGCACCCTCCCCAACGGGCTCCGCTACTTCATCCGCCAGAACGGGAAACCGGAGAAGCGCGCCGAACTGCGCCTCATCATCCGCGCCGGTTCGATCCTCGAAGACGACGACCAGCGCGGCCTCGCCCACTATGTGGAGCACATGGCCTTCAACGGCACGTGGCGCTTCCCGAAGCAGGATATCGTCGCGTTCCTCGAGCGCAGTGGCATGCGCTTCGGCGCCGACCTCAACGCCTACACCAGCTTCGACGAGACGGTCTACCAGCTCCAGATCCCCACGGACACGCTCGCCCTCCTGAACACCGCGCTCGACGTCCTGCAGGACTGGGCCTCGGCCGTCACCTTCGACAGCACGGAGTTCGAGCGCGAGCGCGGGGTGGTGGTCGAGGAATGGCGCCTCGGGCGCGGCGCGCGCCAGCGCATCGCCGACCGGCAGTTCGCGGAGCAGTTCCGCGGGTCGCGATACGCAGAACGCCAGCCCGTCGGCACCAAGGAGAGCCTCGACCGCGCAACGCTCGCCGCCGCGCGTCGGTTCTACCACGAGTGGTATCGCCCAGACCTGATGGCCGTGGTCGCTGTCGGCGACTTCGATACGAAGGCCATGGAGCAGGCGATTCGCGCGCGCTTCGGCTCGCTGCGCAATCCGGCCACGCCGCGGCCGCGCCCGACGTTCGACGCGCCCGACTATTCCGACGGCACCCGCGCCGTCATCGCCGCCGACCCGGAGTTTCCGCAGAGCATCGCGCAGGTGAACTGGCTGCTTCCGCCGAGCCCGCGCGGGACGGTGGGCACCTGGCGCACCAATGTCGTTTCGCGCATCTACAACGCGCTCATCGGACAGCGGTTTGGCGAGCTGTCCCAGCGCGAGAGCACGCCGTTCGCCTTTGCCTTCGCCGGCTTTGGTTCGCTCATCCCCACGCGCGACGCCTTCACCGCGGCCGCCGTGGTCAAGGAAAGCCGCTTCACCGACGCGCTCACCGCCACGCTCGCCGAGCTCGAGCGCGCCAACCGCTTCGGCTTCACCGCCACCGAGTTCGAGCGGCAGAAGACCAGCCTCATGCGCTCGTTCGAGCGCGCCGTGGCCGAGGCGTCCAAGACCGAATCGCGGATGTACGCCGAGCAGCTCGCGTCGCATTTCCTCCGGCAGGGGAACGTCGCCAGCGCCGATCAGGTACTGCAGCTCGCCACCGCCCTGCTCCCCGGCATCACGTTGGATGAAGTGAATGCGGCTGCGCGCGACTGGATGCCCGAGCGCAACCGACTGGTCGCCGTGGCTGCTCCGGCGCGCGCGGACATCACCCTCCCCACCGATTCGGCCCTGCGCGCCGTTTTCGGCGGTGTGAAGCGACAGGCGCTCACCGCCTATGTGGACTCCGCAGCCAACCAGCCGCTCGTCGCGTCGCCGCCCGCGCCCGGGCGTGTTGCGAAGACCAGCGCGATTGCCGACCTCGGCATTGCCGAGTGGACGCTGTCCAACGGCGTGCGCGTCCTTCTCAAGCCCACCGACTTCAAGAACGACCAGGTGCTGCTCAGCGGCCGTCGCCCCGGCGGCTTCTCGGTGTTTTCCAACGTAGACCACCGCACGGCCACGCTCTCCGAGCTCGTGCTCGGCGGCGCGGGGACGTTCAGCGAGAACCAGCTCCGCCGGATGCTCACGGGCAAGGTGGCGCGCGCCGGTGTCTCGGTGAGCGAGCACGGCGAGTCGGCCTTGGGCTCGGCGTCGCCTCGCGACCTCGAGACGATGTTCCAGCTCTTCTGGCTGCAGTCCACCGCGCCGCGCCTCGACACCGCGCTGTTCAACGCCAACCGCGCGATGATCAAGGCCGAGATGCAGAACGCACGCAATACGCCCGAGCAGGCGTTCGGCGACACGATCGACCTCGTGATGGCCAACTACCACCCGCGCGTGCGGCTGTTCCAACCTGAGCAGCTCGATTCGCTCGACGTGCTGCGCGCCTACGCGCTCTACCGGCAACGGTTCGCGTCGTTCAACGGCTTCACGTTCTACCTCGTGGGCAACTTCACGCTTGAGGGCATCCGTCCGCTGGTCGAGCGCTACCTCGGCGGGCTTCCGAAGGGCGGACCGACGGAGGCGTTTGTCGACCGCGGCATCCGGCCGCCGCCGGGCGTCGTCACGCGCGTGGTGCGCAAAGGCCAGGATCCGAAGGCGCAGACGCGCATCACCTTCCATGGCGCATTCGACTACTCGTGGGAGAACCGACTGGTCCTCGACGCGCTCCAGCAGCTGCTCGACATGCGTCTGCGCGACGCGATGCGCGAGGAGCGCGGCGGCACGTACGGGGTGAGCGTGAGCGCCATCGGCAGCTGGATCCCCTTCCAGCGCTACGCCGTCTCCCTCGGTTTCGGGTCAGCCCCCGATCGCGTGGAGGAGCTGGTGCAGACGGCGTTCGCGGTGATGGATTCGGTGAAGCGCACGGGCCCCACGGCCGACGAACTCACCAAGATCCGCGAAACGTTCATCCGCGTGCACGAGACCGGCCTGCGCGAGAACGCCGCCTGGCTGCGCTGGATGAGCGACCATGACGAGGACGGGCGAGATCAGCACGTCACGGTTCAGTATCCGGCACTGGTGCAGGCGCTGACCGCGGAGCAACTGCGGGACGCGGCGCGCCGCTATCTCACCATGGAGCAGTACGCGCGCTTCACGCTGCTGCCCGAGGCGCCGGCGAAGCCCGCACCGTAGTCAGGGGAGCTTGTTGTCGCCCGGCGGCGCCACGTAGCGTAGCTCTTCCACCGGGCGACCGCCCTGCAGGTGCTCGCTGACAAGGCGCGTCGCGTCGCTCGGCTTCACGCCGTGGTACCACACGTCCTCTGGATAGACCACGACCATCGGTCCGTGGCCGCACTGTCCAAGACAGCCCGCGTGATTGACGCGCACCTCGCCCTTGATCCCGGCCTCGACCACGGCCTGGCGGATCGCCGAGAAGACGTCCTTGGAGTCCTGCGTCGGGCAGGTCTTGCCTGACGTGCAGACGAAGACGTGATGTCGGTATTGTCCCATGCCCGAAAGCTAGCGCGCGGAGCGAGGCGGGGTAGTTTGGGCGAATGCCCACTCCGCACGACTTCTTCGAGATCGACATCCGCGTCGGCACGGTACTCAAGGCCGAGCCGTTCGCGCGCGCCGTAAAGCCGTCCATTCGGCTGGCAATCGACTTCGGTCCGGAACTGGGGATCAAGCACTCGAGCGCCCAGCTCACGGTGCATTACACGCCCGAGTCGCTCGTTGGGCGGCAGGTGGTGGCCGTCACGAACATCGGGACGCGCAACATCGCGGGGTTCACGAGCGAGGTGCTGGTGCTCGGCGCGATGCCGGAGGCGCACGAGGTGGTGCTGCTGGAGGTGGAGCGGCCGGTGGCAAACGGGGTCCGTATCGGATGAGGGTGACGGTGGACGGTTGACGGTTGACGGTAGAGATTCCCCGCGGGCATCCACCGTCCACCGTCTACCGTCCACCGTCATGTTCCGCCTCCCACGCACTCTCGTCGTAGCGGCGCTCTCCGCGCACACCGCCGGCGCGCAGCTCGCCATCACCCACGCCAACGTCGTGGACGTCGCGACGGGCGCGATCACCCGCAATGCGACCGTCGTCGTGCAGGGGCGGACGATCGCTTCCATCACGGCGAACGGGACGGTCCCCTCCGGGGCGACAGTCATCGACGCCGCGGGGCGGTACGTCACGCCGGGGCTGATTGACGCGCACACGCACATCGCCTCGCTCGCCAACGCGCGCCGTGCGCTGGAGAGCGGCGTCACCACGGTGCGCAGCGCGAGTGTGCCGCACTACGAGGACGTTGCCCTGCGCGAACTGGTGAAGCAGGGAGTGATCCCGGGTCCGGATATGGTTGCCGCCGGCGTCTTCGTCACGCCGGATCTCGGCGAGACGATACTCGCGGATCCCAAGCTCGGCGCCTACAACGCCAGCGGCGTGCGCACGCCCGAGGCGCTGCGCGGGGTGGTCCGCGTGAACCTCGCCCACGGCGTGGACGTCATCAAGACGCGCGGCACCGAGCGTGCCGGCCTGCCGAACACGGATCCGCGCAAGCAGACCTACACCGAAGCCGAACTGCGGGCGGTGGTGGACGAGGCGCGCGCCGGCGGCGTGCGCGTGATGGTGCACGCCCACGGCGACGAGGGCGCCTACGCCGCAGTGGCCGCCGGGGCGATCTCCGTGGAGCACGGCACGTTTCTGTCTGACAGCACGCTCCGCCTGATGAAGGCCAAGGGCGCGTACCTCGTGCCGACGCTGAGCACACTCTACGACCTTGGCCTTCCCGGCGGTGACTACGACGATCCGGTGCTGACCCTGCGCGCGCAGTTCATGATCCCGCGCGCCAACCAGGTGATCAAGGCAGCCAAGGCGATGGGCGTTCGTATCGCGACGGGTGTGGACACCGACTATCGCCCCGCGTCGTTGAGTCGCGTGAGCCATGAGGTGCTGCGTTTCACCGAGCTCGGCTTCACGCCACTCGAGGCGCTCCAGTCGGCGACGTCGGTGGCCGCCGATCTGCTCGGCATTTCCGCCCGCACCGGCCGGCTGGCCCCCGGCCTTGAAGCCGATCTCATCGTGGTCGAGGGCAACCCGCTCGAGGACCCGCGCGCGCTGCAAGACGCGCTGGTCGTCATCAGCAATGGGGTGGTGGGGGTGAATCGGATGCCGTTTGGGAAGCGATAGGGAAAGGCAGACGGTAGACGGTGGACGGTGGACGGTAGAGATTCCGGAGTGATGATTGGTTGTCGGCAGTCATCCACCGTCCACCGTCCACCGTCACTCCTTCGCTCGCATGACTCCGATCCACCCCCACAACCGCGTCCAACTCCAGTGGCAAGGCGAACACCGCTTTGATGCCGGCCGTCCCGGCGGACCGCAGATCCGCATTGACGCGTCCGCTCAGACCGGCCCCGGACCGGTGGACTCGTTGCTCATCGGGCTCGGCGCCTGTACCGGGGTGGACGTCCTGGACATCCTCGCCAAGCGCCGCACGCCGGTGGAGACCTTCAGCATCGAGGTGCAGGGTGAGCGCCGCGACGGCGTGCCGCGCCGCGTGGTGAAGGCGCACCTCATCTATCGCATTGACGGGGCCGGGATCGAGCGCGTGCACGCCGAGCGCGCCGTGGAACTGGCGGTCACCAAGTACTGCAGCGTGAGGGACTCGCTCGATCCGGAGATCCCGGTCACGTGGTCCGTGGTCCTGAACGGCGCCTGAACCAATTCCGGCCGCGCGGCCGTAGTAAACGGCGTGCGGTGTCCGATGGTCTAATGAAGGATGCCGCCCGCGCGGCACGCCAACGTCGCGCGAGTGCCGTTCGTAGAGATAGGTTCCCTCCCCCGATCGGAGCTCCATCGCAATGCGACTTTCTCCCCTGATACTCGCCGCCGCGCTCACCGTGCCGTTCGCGGGCCAGGCGTCGGCGCAGGTCTGGCTCAACGCCGACACGTCCAAGAAGGTCAACCAGTCCAACTTCCGCGCGCTTGAGGACTGGCCGACGCCGAACGACCTGCGGCGCGCCTCCGGCGCTCCGGGCTCCAAGTACTGGCAGCAGCAGGTGGACTACACCATCAAGGTGGCGCTCGACACCACCACCCACCGGCTCAACGGCAACGAGGTGGTGACCTACCACAACAACTCGCCCGACAAGCTCGCCTATCTCTGGTTCCAGCTCGACCAGAACATCGAGAAGAACGACTCGCGCGCGAACGCGATGTCCGGCGCCCTCCCCAAGGGGATGGACCCGCGCTTCCGCCGCTTCCTCATGAGCGACACCGAGTTCGGGTACACGCTGAACCGCGTGCAGCTCGTGGATGCGCAGGGGAAGCGCAAGGATGCGCAGTACCGGCTCAACGGCACGCAGATGCGCGTGGACCTCGACGCGCCGATCGGGACGGGGCAGAAAGTCCAGGTGGTGATCGACTGGTCGCACGAGGTTCCCAACGGCGGGCGCAACGGGCGCGGCGTCAAGGAGAAGCTCAAGGACGGCTGGGAGTACCTGAACGCGCAGTGGTTCCCGCGCGCCGCCGTGTATGACGACATCAACGGCTGGCAGAACAACCAGTTTCTCGGGATGGGCGAGTTCTACCTCAACTTCGGGAACTACGACGTCAGCATCACCGTCCCGCGCGACCACATCGTCCGCGCGACCGGCACCCTGCAGAACCCCAACGAGGTGCTCACCGCCACCCAGCGTGAGCGCCTGAAGGTCGCGTTCGCCGCCGACACACCGGTCTACATCATCAAGCCGGAGGAGATCGCCACGCCGGCCACCCGCCCGGCGGGAAGCGGCAGCCTCACCTGGCGCTTCACGGCGCAGAACGTCCGCGACTTTGCCTGGGCGTCGTCGCGTGGCTTTGCGTGGGACGCGATGGGCTTCCGGTATGCGAAGGACGGCAAGACGATCGAACTCCACTCGGTCTATCCGCGTGAAGGCATGCCCGTCTGGAACAAGATCAGCACCAAGGCCATCGCGCAGACGATGGTGACCTACGGCCGGATGGCGTTCGAGTATCCGTACCCGCAGGCCTCCAACGTGCACGGCGCGGTGGGCGGAATGGAGTACCCGATGATCGCCTTCTGCGGCGCGCGCCCGCGCCCGGACGGCACGTATGACAAGTCGCTCGAGTACTCGCTCGCCGGCGTGACTATCCACGAAGTGGGGCACAACTGGTTCCCGATGATCGTCGCCTCCGACGAGCGGATGTGGACGTGGATGGACGAGGGGCTCAACTCGTTCCTCGAGCACTATGGCTCCAAGGAGTTCGACGCCGCCTGGCCTGAGATGGAGCTGCCCGGTTCCGCCAAGAGCATCGCCAACTACATGCGCCGGCCGGGCATCGCCGTTCCCATCATGGCGCACTCGGACCTCAACCTGCGCAACACGTTCGGCGCCAACGGATACACCAAACCGGCCAGTGGGTTGGTGATGCTCCGGGAGCGCATCGCGAATCCCGCAGCCTTCGACGAGGCGTTCCGCGGCTACAGCCAGCGCTGGATGTTCAAGCATCCCCAGCCGGCCGACTTCTTCCGTTCGATGGAGGACGGGCTGGGTGAATCGTACAACTGGTTCTGGCGCGGCTGGTTCTACACCGGGTACAACAACGACCAGGCGGTGACCAATGTCGAACGGCAGGCCGCCAAGGAAGTGGTGGGCGACGAGTCGCGCGGCACGGGCTACTATCGCATCACGATCGAGCAGAAGGGCGGGATCGTGATGCCGGTGGAGATGGACGTCACCTACACCGACGGCACGACCGAGCGCGTGAAGCTCCCCGCCGACATCTGGCGCGCGAACGAGAAGGTGTTCACGTACGGGAAGTTCACGAGCAAGGAGATCGCGCAGGTGGTGGTGGACCCGGACGAGGCGTTCGCCGACGTGAGCCGCGCGAACAACACCTGGAAGAAGCCCGCGACCGCACCGCTGCCGTAAGGCATGGATTGCGGCGGTGACGGTCGAGGCCCCGCTGAGTGATGCCTTACTCCAGCATCCCTCAGCGGGGCCTCGACCGTTCCGCCGCTTTGTTTTCCTTCTGGTCGCTGGCGCGGGCCGTGCGAACTCGCGTGCGGTTCGCGCGGCTCCCATCGCTCAGAGGGATGGCAACCGGCAGGTGGGCGAACCCGTCCTGACGGATGCTGGAGTAAGGCATCGGTCAGGACGGGTTCGCCCGCCTGACGCTCCCGTCCCTCAGCGCCGCATTTCGCGCAGTGCGTGCTTGAGCTCGGGAATGATGAGCCGCGTCAGCGCCAGCTCCACCGCCGCTCTGGACCCCGGCATCACCGCCACGAACTTCCCACGGGCCGCGCCGGCCAACGCGCGGCTCAGCATCGCCGCCGCACCGATCTGCTCGGCGTAACTGAGCGACCGGAACAGCTCGCCAAACCCGGGCAACTCGCGATCGAGCAACGGGCGCACGACGTCTACGGTGCGGTCGCGCGAGCCGAGCCCGGTGCCGCCGGTGCAGAGCACGGCATCCACATCGTCACGGGCAAGCGCGGCCTCCAGTGCGGCCCGGAGCGGCGCCTCGTCGTTCGTCAGGAGATGGCGCTCCACCACGGTGTGACCGCCTTCCACCAGCAGCCGCTCCATCAGCGCCCCCGACTCGTCCGTGGCCAGCGTGCGCGAGTCGCTTACCGTGAACACCAGGCATCGCACGCTCACACGCGCAGCCTCGTTCCGATGCTGCGCCGTGCTCGCCGACCGGTCGTCCGTGGGCTTCGTCACCGCAATCCGTGCTCCCTCAACAAAGCGTCAATCCGTTCGCGCAGGTGGTCCGGAGCGGGATCGCTTCCCCGCGTGCGGGCCGCCGCGCGCAACACCGCCACGGCCTCGTCATGGCGCGCCCGGCAACGCCGGCATCCGCGAAGATGCGCTCGCATCGCCGACGCGCGTGGCGCGTGGAGTGCGCCATCAATGTACTCCCAAAGCGACTCGGGGACGTCCCGACAGGTCACCGAGGCGGCGCTGGGACGCATCGTGAAGTGTGCGCGGCGCGGATCCATACCTATTTCACCCCGTCCAGCGCTCGCTTCGCCAGATTGCTCCGCGGATCGAGCGCGAGCGCCCGCTGGTACTCCGCGCGCGCCGCCGCCTTGTTGCCGCGACGCTCCGCAATGTTGCCGAGCCGCACGTGCACGGTTGCCAGCGTCGGCACGCTGGGCATCCCCGCCACCGGCGAGGGCGCCGGCGGGGCGGCAAGATACCGCCGCAACGCCTCCTCGCCGCGATCAAGCTCCTGCCCCGTCGCCGCCGCAAGCCGTCCAACCTGGAACCAGCCGAGTGGATCCGCGGGTCGCCGCTTCTGGTACGCATCGACCAAGGCGAACGCCTCCGACGGCCGACCGCGGTCGGCGAGGAAAAGCGCGAACGACCCCATCGGCTGAACAGAGTCCGGATACTCGGTCACCAGCGACTTCAGCGCGCGCTCCGCGGCCGCGAAGTCGCGAGCGCGGCTCGCCGCGCCGGCCGTGAGCAGCTGCCCACGGTATCGGTTGCGCTTGGTGATCTCCGCCACTTCCGTCCGCGCCTTCTCCGCTCCACCGCCCATCACCGATGGCGCCATCGCGTAGAACTGCCAGCGGAGTTCGCGCGCATCCACGTTGTCGGGGTTCAGCTCAATGGCGCGATCAACCGTGCGCTTGATCTTCCGGGCGAGGAACGGCTGGCGAATCGGGTTCGCGCTCATGGCTTGCATACCGACGGCGCGCGCCAGCCAGAGATGCGCCTCGCTGCTCTGGGGCGAAAGATCAACCGCCTTCTCCAGCCACTTCTCGGCGTCGTTGGCTTTCCCCTCGGCGAGGAACGTGCGGCCATACCAGAGCGCGGCATCACCGTTCCGCGGCTGGGCCTTCACCACCGCGGCGAAGACCGTGTGGGCCTCCGCCCAGCGCCGGCCGTTGTAGTGCGCAATGCCCGCGCCAAGATCGGCGGACTGCGCCGCCAGCGGGGCGGTGGCGAGGAGAAGGAGGAGGCAGGCGCGCACGAGCGGTCTCGCTTTGGGGGACGGATAGACTGACCTGACGCGGATCACACGGATGGGGCGCGGATTGGCGTGGCTGGGAATCTGGGGGACGTGATGAGCGATGCTCAACCCACCCATTGAGAAGAACACGTGAACGCCGCCCGACGTTCCCGCGGGGGCAGGCTGACCCGCATCCATCTGCGAGGCTACGCCCCGAGGTAGTTGCCACCCCCTTCTCCCTTCCCCTGCACCCCACTCTGCTCCCTGCTCCCTGCACTTAGTACTTCCGCTCCGCCTCTTCCAACTCAGCCAGCAGCTTGGCGTAACTCTCGTGCCGCCCCGCCGAGATTGTGCCCGCCTCCACCCCCGCGCGCACCGCGCACCCCGGCTCGGCCAGATGTCGACAGTCCTGGAAGCGGCACTCGCCAAGCACGGGGCGGAATTCCGGGAAGCAGTGGTCAAGCGACTCGGACGGGAGCCCCCACATCCCCACCTCGCGCAGCCCCGGAGTGTCCACCACGTAGCCGCCGTCCGGCAGGGGAACGAGCACCGCACCGACGGTTGTGTGTCGCCCCTTGTTCACCGATTCCGAGATCTCGCCCACGCGAAGCCGCAGCCCCGGATACAGGACATTGATCAGCGACGACTTCCCAACCCCGGAGGGTCCGGTGAGCGCGGTCACGCGGTTCACGAGTACGGCGCGCAGCTCTTCAAGGCCGATCGCGCGCTTCACGCTCGTGCGGTGCACCGGATAGCCCGCGCGCTCGTAGTCGGCGGCGAGCGCGTCCACCACGGCGGGCTCTTCCGCGAGTTCCACCTTGTTCACCACCAGCCGAGCCTGCAGGTCGTTCCCCTCGGCGATGACGAGGAACCGATCGATCATTCGCACATGCGGCTCCGGCTTGGCGATGGCGAAGACGATGACCACCTGATCCACGTTGGCGACGACGATTCGCTCGCCACGCGCGCCTCCCGGCGCACGCCGAGCGAGCTGGGTGCGGCGTGGGTGGATGCCCGTGATGCTCCACGCGCCGCCGCGAACGTCCTCGGCGATGTCCACATCGTCGCCCACCGCCAGCTTGTCGAACCGGTCGCCCTGCTTGAGACGTCCGCGCAGGGACACCTCGCGTTCGGCGCCGTCCGCGGCGCGCACCTGCCAGACACCACCCGTGCCGCTGAGCACCACGGCGCGCAGAATCGCGGCGCCGCTCACGCGTCGTCCTCGCGCATCACGTCGAACCAGCGGCGGCCGCGATCGCCGTCACGCGCCGCGATCAGCGCGTCCAGCAAGCGCTGGCATTCGGTCAGCGATATCGCGCCGGCTTTCGCGGCGGCCGCTTCGGGGGTGTCGCCGTGCGCCAGGAAGTCGGTCTCGAGGTGCCCCTCGACCCCCTGTTCGCCCATACGGCGCCACCGCAGGAAGACGAGGTAGGCGCCGTGCGGGTGTTCGCGCTCACCTGTCTCGTCGGTCATCACCTCGAGCGAGTACGAGCAGCCGTCTTTTCCTTCAAGCCCCGCGGCGCGGCCGTGAACGGCGGCGTAGCCGCCGACGGTGTGTTCGTCGCCGCGCGAGTGGTCGGGGGGCAGGAACCGGCCGTGACTCACCGCGCCCCGAACGTCTCTTTCAGGATGTTCCCCGTGATGAACCACAGGTTGGCCGGACGCTCAGCCATGCGGCGCATCAGGTACGGGTACCACTGCGTGCCGAACGGCACGTACAGGCGCAGACGCCATCCGTCCCTGAGCAGCTGGTCTTGCAGGTCGCGGCGCACGCCGTAGAGCATCTGGAACTCGAACCGGTCGCGCGCGATGCCGGTCGTCGTGGCCCACGCGGTCAGCTCGTTGATGATCGTCGGGTCGTGCGTGGCGATGCCCGGGTAGTTGCCGTGTTCAATCAGCGCCTTGGCGCAGTCCACATAACTGCGATCCACGTCCTTCTTGTCGGGGAACGCGACGTTCGCCGGTTCCAGATAGGCGCCCTTGCAGATGCGCACGCGGCAGCGCTTGCCGTTCGCCCACGCGACGTCCTGCGCCGTGCGCCGCAGCATGCTCTGTAGCACGATGCCCACGTGTGCCCCGTACTCCGGGTACAGGCGCTCGGCGAAGAAGTCGAGCGTGCGCTGCGTGTAGTCGCTCCCTTCCATGTCGAGCCGCACGAAGTTCCCGTACTGCTTCGCCCGCTCGAGAATCGCGCGCGTGATCTCCTCGCACAGCGAATCGGAGATGTCCTGCCCCAGCGACGTGAGCTTCACCGAGACGTTGGCGTTGAGCTTGCGGCGATGGATCTCGTCGAGGAGTTGCAGATAGCGGCGTCCGACCTCGCGCGCCTCCGCCTCGCTGGTCACGCTCTCGCCAAGTTGGTCGAGCGACGCGGTGATGCCGCGAGTGTTGAGGACGGCCACGGCGTCGCAGGCGGCCTCGAGCGTTTCGCCGGCGACGAAGCGCGAGGCCATCTTCTTGGCAAAACCGTTGTTGCGGACAAAGCGGAAAATGGACTTCTGGCGCGAGAGCCAGATCAGGCTCGAGCGAAGCATAGCGCGGGTCTATGGAAGCAGGCGGGCCGGCACGGCCGGCGCCCTTGTGAGTCGGCAAACCGGAACACCGCCGCCCTCTGCGGCGGGCCGGGCGATGGCGGCATCGAAGAGATTCCACGTACCGAAGCCATCATCGCTGTTGGGGTCGAGCAGCAGCTGGGCGAGCAGTCCCAGTGGTTGGCGCGCCGTGACCAGGAGCGCCCCGGCCGGCACCTCAGCGGCGGCCGGCGTCCAGCGTCCTTCAAAACGCGTCTCGCGATGCCCCTGATACGCGCGCGGGGACGCCACCACCGAATCGGCGGTAAAGCACTCCACGCCGGCGGCTGGCGTGGGAGCGCCCGTGCGCTGCGTGCGCACGCCGTGCAGACGGAGCATCGCGCCGACCGTGTCGGCGGCGGCCGGGGTCACCAGCCATCCCCAGGGCATCGGCGCCGAGCGCGTGGCGTCGAACCGGTCGCGCACCGGCATTGGCGTGGTGACATACTTCCCCGTCCGGCGGTAGCCGCGGCGCACCCCCGGCTCCGTGGATGGCGTATCTGACTTCTCGAGCAGCTCCTCAGTGATCGGAAGCAACCGCGGCGACTTGGTCAGCTCAGCGCGCATCGGCACCTCGGTCACCTTCCCCGCGTCGAGCGCGGCATCAGAGGCGCGCGTGAGCGACAGCACCGCACGCGACTTCTCCGCCATCATCGAGAGCAGCTCCGAGACGAAGGCGTACGTGGACTTCACGCGCCGTTCGAACGGATCGTGCGAGTACGCCTCGCTGAGCACGGCCAACCGGCCGCGCAGCGCGTAGTAGTTGACGCCGTAGCGCGCCCGGTGGTCGTACGTGGACCACGCCTTCGCCTCGCCCGGCGCCGCTGGCCCCTCGTCACCCGTGAAGTTGCCGTAGTCGAAGATCTCGAACTGGTGCCGCGCGCGCATCCGCTGGCGAATGGTCGGCAACATCGAGTCGCGCACGAACGCGCCGCCGAACGGGCCGCCGCGAATCCCCGCCGCCGGATGCAGTGACGGCGCGTACGTGAGCGCATAGCCGTGGTAGGAGCCGTTCGTCGTGTGCAGATCCACGAACAGGTCCGGATCCCACGCATTGAACATCCCGAGCGACGCCCGCGTCTCCGGCGCCTCGGCTTTCACATAGTCGCGATTCAGGTCGAGCCCCTTGGCGTTGGGGCGCTGTCCCACGAGTTCCGGACCATTCTGCGCGCCGCGCATGCGTGCCGTCGGGCCGAACACCTCGTTGCCGTCAGCGTTGTAGATCGGGACGGCGATCAGGACGATTGAATCGAGGACGTTCTTCTTCTTCGCGAAGACCAGGTCGCGCACGAGCGCCTGCAGCGCCTCTTTCCCCTCGATCTCGCCGGCGTGGATGTTCCCCTGCACGTAGGCGATCGGCCGACCCAGGCGCTTCGCCTCCGCGGGCGAGTGCACGAGCGGCCGCGACGCGATGATGTACGGCAGGTCGCGCCCCTGCGTCGTCTTGCCGATGCTCCCCACGACGATCGGCGCGCCCTTGGCCTGCAGGGAGTCGATGAAGACGATGACGTCGGCGTAAGTCGAGGTTTCGGTGTACTTGCTGCGCTCGGCGCGCGTAGACTGTGACGGTAGACGGTGGACGGCGGACGGTAGAAGGACGGCGATGAGCAGAAGACGCGGAAGGGAGGAAGCGATGCTGCGCCGCACAGAAGACAGAAGCACGGCAGCGGCAGTCACCCACCGTCCACCGTCCACCGTCCACCGTCGGTAATCCACCGTCAACCGTCCACCGTCCACCGTCAGTCCGTTCATACCGGTTTCCCCGTCGCTGGATAGAACGTCTTCCCCCCCGCCGCCATCTCGCGCAACAGCTTCGCCGCCTCGAACCGCCCCGGATGCTTCGCGTTGAGCGCCTCGAGTCGCCGCACCAGCTCGGCCGCCCCAATGGTGTCCACCACGCGCAGCGGGCCGCCGCGGAACGGCGGGAAGCCGATGCCGAACACCGCGCCGATGTCGCCGTCACGCGGCGCGCGGAGGATCCCGTCCTCCACGCAGCGCACCGCCTCGTTGACCATCGCCAGCGACAGCCGCTCCTGGATCTCGGACGCACTGACCGCCGCGCGCGTTGAACCGGTGGGCATCACCGCGTAGACCGACTCGTCCACGCCACCTTTCTTCCCCTTCTCGTCGTACAGGTAGAAGCCCTTCTTTCCCTTCCGACCGAGCCGCCCCGCGGCCAGGACCTTGCCCAGCGTCGCCGACGGCTGCAGCCGGTCACCGAACGCCGCCGCCATGATCGCCCCGCTCTTGCCGGCGATGTCGATCCCCACCTCGTCGAGCAGCGTCACCGGACCGACCGGGAACCCGTAGTCGAGCATCGCACGATCAATGTCCTCGATGCGTGCCCCCTCGTCGAGCAGCTTCCCCGCCTCGTTGATGTACGGCGCGAGGATGCGGTTCACATAGAAACCCGGCGCGTCGTTCACCACAATCACCGTCTTCCCCAGCCGCCGACCGAACGCCACCGTCGTCGCCACCGCGTCCGGCGCCGTCCGCGGCGTCACGATCACCTCGAGCAGCGGCATCTTGTGCACCGGGGAGAAGAAGTGCATCCCGATGACGCGCGACGGATCGCGCGACGCCGCGGCGATCTGGTGGATGGGAATGGTGCTGGTGTTCGTCGCGAAGATCGCCCCGCGCGGCAGGACCGCCTCGGCCTCCTTCAGCACCGCGTGCTTGACGGCCAGGTCCTCGAAGACGGCCTCAATTAGTAGCGGCACGTTACCAAATCCCGCGTAGTCCACCGTCCCGCTGACCAGCGAGAGCTGGTCCTCGAACTGCTGGCGCGTCACCTGCTTCTTGCGCAGGCGGTCGTGCAGGACGTCGCGCACGGCGGTCAGGCCCTTGGCCACGGCCGCCAACTTCGTGTCCTTGAACCGCACGGTCACGCCCTGCATCGCGCTCACCGCCGCGATCCCCGCCCCCATGAAGCCCGTCCCGAGCATCGCGATCTTCCCGATCAGCGCGGGGGACGGCGCGTCGCCGCTCACCCCGCTGTCCTTCTTCAGCGCGGTCGTCGCGTAGAACAGGAAGATCAGCTGGCGGCTCACCGGCGTGAACGCCATCTCGCCGAAAAGGCGCGCTTCGGTGGCGAAGCCGTCGGCCACCGATCCGGAATAGCCCGCGGCGACCGCTTCGAGCGCGGCGAGCAGCGCCGGATAGTGCCCTCGCGACTTCTTCATCGTCATCTCACGCGCCTGCCGGAAGACGACCGCGCGCCCCACCGGATTCCCCTCGAGCAGCGCCCCCTTGGCGTCCTGCTTGCGCGTGCGATGGCGCGGGATCTTCCCGCTCGCCAGCTCCATCGCCCGCCGGATGGCCACATCGCGCAAGATGCTTGGGTGCGCCATCTCGTCGGCCAAACCAGTCTGCAGCGCCTTCTTGGCGCGCACGTTCTTGCCGGTGAGGATCATGTCGAGCGCCACCTGCAGCCCCACCGTGCGTGGCAAGCGCTGCGTCCCACCCGCCCCCGGGATCAGCCCCAGCTGCACCTCGGGGAGCGCGAGCACGGTCTTGGGCGAGTCGCCGACGATGCGATACGCGCAGGCCAGCGACGCCTCGAGCCCGCCGCCGAGGCAGGCCCCGTTGATCGCCGCCACCCACGGCACACGCCCGTGCTCGAGCCGGTTCATCAGCGCGTGCCCCTCGGCGCTCTCGCGCGTCGCGTCGGCTGCCGACGTGAACTCGAGGAACTGATCGATGTCGGCGCCGGCGATGAAGGTGTCCGGCTTGCCGCTGATCAGCACCGCCGCCTGGACGGCAGGATCGCGCTCCAGTCGGTCAAAGACCGCGACGAAGTCGGCGATCACCGCCTTGGAGAACTTGTTCACCGGCTCGCCCGGCAAATCAAACGTCACGACGGCGACGCCGTTGTCAATCGCTATGGATAATGCGCTCATGGGTTCACGCCGTTTGCGTTTCCGTCCCGTCCCTGTCCCTGCACCACACCGTGGTCCCTGTTCCCTGCACCTAGCTGCGCTCAATCACCATGCTGAAGCCCAGCCCGCCCGCCGCGCACACGGTCATCAATCCGAACTGCCCGCCGCGGCGCTTGAGTTCGTGCGCGAGAGTGGTCGTGATGCGGGCGCCCGTGGCGCCAAACGGATGGCCGATGGCGATCGACCCGCCCATCACGTTCAGCTTTGCGCGGTCCACGTCGCCTAGCGGGGCGCTCAACCCCGCACGTTCGGCCCAGTGCTGCGACGCGAAGCCGCGGATGTTGCTCAGCACCTGCGCGGCGAAGGCCTCGTGCATTTCCACGAGATCCATGTCGTTCAGGCCGAGCCCGGCCCGCTTGAGGGCGAGCGGGGCGGCGAGCACCGGCGCCTGCAGCAGCTGTTCACCGGGGTCGAGCGCGGCGTACGCATAGGACCGGATGTACGCGAGTGGCGTGTACCCCAGCGCCTTTGCCTTCTCCTCGCTCATCAGCAGGACCGCGCCGCCGCCGTCGGTGAGCGGCGAGGCGTTGCCCGCCGTCACCGTGCCGTGGCGCTTGTCGAAGACCGGGCGCAGCGCCGCGAGCTGCTCAAGCGACGTGTCGCTGCGGATCCCGTTGTCCTCGGTCATCACCTGCTCGTACTTCGGCGGCACGAAAACGGGCGCCATTTCTGCGGCCAGGCGCCCGTCCTGCGTCCCCTTCGCGGCGTTGTGGTGCGAGGCGCAGGCCAGCGCGTCCTGCTCTTCGCGCGGCACGCCGTTGATCTTCGCCATCTTCTCCGCCGACTGACCCATCGTCTCGCCCGTCGTCGGTTCGGCGATGGCCGGCGTGACCGGGATCAGGTCCTTCGGCCGGATGCGCGCGAGCGATTGCACGCGCCCGCCCAGCGTCTTCGCCTTGCTCGCCGCGATGAGCGCGTCGCTGAAGCCGCGCGAGTGCAGGATGGGCACGTTGCTCAGCGACTCCGCCCCGCCGGCAATGGCCACATCGGCGTGGCCGAGCGCGATCTGGTCGGCGGCGTCGGTGATGGCCTGGTTCGCGGTGGCGCACGCCCGGCTGACGCTCCACGCCTGCACCGACTTGGGAAGCATCGGCATCAACGCGACCTCGCGCGCGATGTTCGGCGCGAGGACCGAGGGGATCACTGTCCCGAAGACGAGCAAGTCCACGCTCGCCGGGTCAAGGCTTGTCCGCTGGATCAGTTCGCCGACGGCGACCTTGCCGAGGTCGATGGCGGTGAGGTGCCGCAGTGTCGTGCCGGCGCGCGCGAAGGGGGTGCGGACTCCCGCGATGATCGCGACGCGGCGGCCGTTTCCGAAGCTGGCCATAGTCTATGAAAGCTAGGGCGCGTTCCCTGCGGCGGCTATCAGGCGCGCCTTACCAACCTCCGTCGCACGGGCTAGACTCGAACGCAGGACATCGCCAAGTGCACGCGCCGCCGACCCTGACCCGCACCGCGCAGCTGCTCCGCCTCGGCGAGCGGCGCTTCGACGTGCTCGTCGTCGGCGGCGGCATCACCGGGGCGGGGATTGCGCGCGACGCCGCGCGCCGCGGTCTGGACGTCGCTCTCGTGGAGCGCGACGACTTCGCCAGCGGCACCTCCAGCCGTTCATCGCGCCTGGTGCACGGCGGCGTTCGCTATCTCGAGCACGGGCACCTGCGTCTCGTTTTCGAGTCGTCGCACGAGCGGCGTGTGCTCCTGCGCATCGCGCCGCATCTCGTCCGGCCGCTGCGCTTCACGTGGCCCGTGTATGAGGGGGCGCGCGTCCCCCGCTGGAAGCTCCGCGCCGGCCTGCTGCTCTACGACATTCTCGCCCTGTTCCGCAATGTCGCCCCGCATCGCGGCCTCGACGTCTCCGGCATCACCGGAGCTGAGCCGGCGCTGGCCCGCAGCGGCCTCACGGGTGGCGCGCAGTACTTCGATGCCGCCACCGATGACGCGCGACTCACGCTCGCCACGATCCTCGATGCCGCCGTAGCCGGCGCCACGGTCCTCAATCACGCTGAGGTTGTCGCCCTGCGACGCGAGGGTGGTGGCGTGAGCGGTGCCACCGTCGCTGACCGGCTGGGGGGGCGCGCGTTCGACATCCAGGCCGCCTGCGTGGTGAACGCCACCGGCCCGTGGACCGACACCGTGCGCCGACTGGAAAACCCGAACGCAGCGCCGGCGGTGCTTGGAAGCAAGGGCGTGCACATTGCCGTCCCGGCGGAGCGTGTCGGCAATCGCGGCGCCGTGACCCTGCTCGCGCCTGACGGCCGCGTGATGTTCGTGCTGCCGGCCGGCCCCTGTTCGGTCATTGGCACGACGGAGACCGAGACCCGTGCCGTCCCCGACGATGTGCGCGCCACGCGCGCCGATGTGGACTATCTGCTCGGCGCGGCGAATCGCGTCTTCCCGGATGCGCGACTCACTGGCGACGATGTGATCGCCGCGTGGGCAGGCATTCGCCCGCTCGCCGCCGCCGCGCACTCGGGTGACGCCAACTCGGCATCACGCGAGCACCTTGTCGAGCGCGGCGCGGGGGGCGTCATCACGGTGACGGGGGGCAAGCTCACGTCGTACCGCGTAATCGGGCACGACACGGTGAACGCCGTCTTCCGCGCGCTTCGCCGACGTTCACCGCGTGTGCGCAGCGATCAACTGCCGCTGGCCGGGGGCGACATCACGAGCCTCGAGGATGAACTCGCCGCAGCGCGCGCGGCCGCCGGCGCTGACGACATCGCCGCCTGGCTCGTGCACGCGTATGGCGGCGACTGGCATCAGGTCTGGGCGCGTGTGACGCAGGATCCGCGACTGGGCGACCGGCTGCACCCAGACCTTCCGTATGTCGGTGCGGCCGTGGCGCACGGCGTCGCCGCCGAGCTCGGGTGCACCATCGCCGATCTGCTCATCCGTCGAATGCACATCGCGTTCGAGTTGCGCGATCACGGCCGTGGCCTCGCGCCGCGCGTGGCCGAGCTGATGTCCCCACAGCTGGGCTGGACCGATCGCGGCGCTGAGCATGCGCTCGACGAGTTCGATGCGGCCGTGCGCCGTATGTTCACGATTGATCCGTAGACCACACACACGCCCCCCCATGACTTCACATCGAGCCGTTCGCCGTTCGCGCGCCGCCCTGTGGCTGGCGGCCTTGACCGCGTGCGCCGATGCGTCTCCGCGTCCCGGTGCGCCCATCTTCGCCACCGATGATCCGCCGGGGGCCGCCTCCGGGGCATCTACGCCGTCTCTCTCCGCGGCACCTGACGGCACGCTCTGGATGAGCTGGATGGAGCGTGACGCCGACTCGGCGTGGACCATTCGCGTCGCGCAGCGACCGGTGGACGGCGCCTGGTCGATGCCGCGCGTGGTCGTGCGCGACAGCCTGCTCTTCGCCAACTGGGCCGACTTCCCCGCCGTGGTGGCCGGCGACAGCGGCCGGCTGGCGCTGCATTACCTTCGGCGCTCTTCGCCGGGGAAGTACTCGTATCACGTCTGGGCCGTCGCGACCACCGACGGAGGTGTGTCGTGGAGCGCGCCGCAGCGCCTGCACCGCGACACCAGCGCCACCGAACACGGGTTCGCCGCGCTCGTTCCCATGGGCGACGGCAGCGTGGCCGCGGCGTGGCTCGACGGGCACGCCACCGGCGCGGCCACGGGGGCGATGACCGTCGCGTTCGGCGGACTCGATCGCGCCGGGCGCGTGCGTCCCGACTCCGTCCTCGATGCGCGCACATGCGACTGTTGCCAGGTGACAGGGGTGCGCGTGAGCGGCGGCGTGCTCTTCGCGTACCGCGATCGAACGGCGGAGGAGGTGCGCGACATCGCCGTGGTGCGCTACGTGGATGGCGGCTGGCTCCCGCCGGCCATTGTGCACGAGGACGACTGGGTCACGCGTGCCTGTCCGGTGAATGGCCCCGCCCTAGCCGCACACGACAGCAGTGTCGCGCTCGCCTGGTTCACCAACGCCGCTAACATCCCCGCCGTGCACGTCGCGTTCAGCAGCGACCGCGGGGCGACGTGGGGGGCGCCTGTGCGTGTGGACGATGGCCAGCCTCTCGGTCGCGTAGACATCGAGTACGTCGGCGATGGCGATGCGCTGGTCACGTGGCTCGAGCAGACGCGGGTGGGGAGCGCCGAGGTACGCGCGCGGCGCGTCCAGCGCGATGGGTCACGCTCGGCGGCAGTGACGGTTGGCGTAACGAGCGATGCCCGTCAGTCCGGCTTTCCGCGCACCGCGGCCACCAATGACTCCACGGTTGCCGTCGCATGGCGCGAGGTGGGGAACCCGTCGCGGCTGCGCGTCGGCAGGATCGTGACTGGCCGGGGGGCCGGCGCAGGCGGCCGATTCACGATCTTCGGCATCGAACTCCCGTTCACCGGGCGTTCGACCGAAAGCCGCTGACGGCTACGCGTCGTGGATGGTCGTCAGCTCGACGATCTTCAGCTTGCGGGTGCGCGCCGGGAGCTTGAGCATCACGAGGTCGCCGACGGTCTTGCCGAGCAGGGAGCGTCCAATGGGCGACATCATCGTCACGTGGCCGTCCTCGAAGTCCTCGGAGTCGCCAAAGACCAGATGGAAGGTCTCCCGTTCCTTCGTGTCCTGGCACTGCACCACCACCTTTGAGCCTAGGCCGACTTTGTCGGCGGGAATCTGGCTCGGGTCGATGGTGGAGAGCTTCGACAGGCGCGACGTCAGGTGGCCCAGACGGGCCTGCACGAACTGCTGGCGCTCGAGCGCCGACTTGTACTCGCTGTTCTCGCGCAGGTCGCCCATCTCCACCGCGCGGCGGATTTCCGCCGGCAGCGTGACGTTCAGCTCGTAGCGGAGCTTCTCGGCTTCGTCGCTGAGCTTCTGTTTGAGGGCTTCGATCATCGGGGGCCACCGGAAAAGACAAAAGGACGGCGCCCGGCCGTTGCGGGCCGGGCGCTCGATGCGTGCGTTGTCAGTCTAAGGGGAAATTAGGGGGAATTCCCTCGCCAGGCAATCCGCGATCGTGCCGCCAGCGTGCCGCCCCCGGGAGCCTGCGCCTTGCGTCGCGCGGGAAAATTGTGAATTTCCGTGATCCTTCGCGCACGGAGCCCCCTGCATGCTGAAGATCCTCTTGTTCACGGCGATCGCCGGACTCTCGCTGCTCGCGACCGGCGATGCCCCGCCGGCCGCGGCCGCTCAGCGGGATGACGCCGCGATCCTCCGGAGCTTCGAGGAAGCGGTCAGCGCCGGCATCGCCTGCGCGCAACTCGCCACCGAACGCGCGCCTTCCGCGGACGCGCGCAACTTCGCCAAGAACCTCGTTGCGGAGCACGGACTGGCGCGGCAGCTCGCGCGCGACGTCGCAGTTCAGCTCAACATCACGCTCAGGCCCAATGCCAGCAACGCCCGTGCCAACGAGCACGAGAAGGTGCAGAAAGCCCTGCGCGAGCGGCCAGACAACGCCTTCGACATTCTGTTCTTGCGGCACGAGGTGGAGTACCACCAGGAGCTGGTGACTCTGATCGAGAAGGAGTGGCTCCCTGCCGCGAAGTCGGAGGACTTGAGTAGCCTCCTGTCGCAGGTGAAGCCCGCGTTCGAGGCGCACGTCGCGACGGCCCGTCGGCTGTGGGAACAACGGCGACCCGGCGACGGTCCGTAGGACCGGCAACGATCAAGGGGAGGCCCGACGGCCTCCCCTTTGTCGTTTCACGCCCGCCTCAACCGTTCGCCTTCTTGAACTCCGTCTGCAAACGCTGCATCAGCGCGGCACGCTTGTCGTACAGCCGGCGCAGCTTGCGCGGCTTCCGCTTGGCCAGCGCGTAGCTGGTGAGCAGGGGCAGGGCGACCGTGGAGTCGATGTAGCAGACGACCGCGTCGGGCAGGCGATCCGGATCGATCTTCCCCCAGCTCACCGCCTCGGCGGGCGTCGCCCCGGAGAGGCCGCCCGTGTCGGGGCGCGCGTCGGTGACCTGGAGGAAGAAGTCGTGCCCCTTCTCGTCGATGCCCAGCACTTCCTGGATCTGCGGCTCGGTCTGGAGGGCGAAGTTCTTGGGGCTCCCGCCGCCCATGATGAGCACCGCGCTCTTCCCACCCGAACGCTTGGCGTTCAGCACGATGGACGCCGTCTCGTTGACGTCGCGGCTCGGGTCGATGACACAGCCGTACCCTTCGAGCTGGAGGGCGGCGACGTTCATCCCGATGGAGCTGTCCCCCGGCGAGCTGGTGTACACCGGCACGCCGCAGGCGTAGGCCGCACTTAGTAGCGATTTGTTACCAATTCCCAGCGCCCGCTCGCGCGCCGCGATGTACTTGCCGCACAGCCAGTGGAACTCGGCGCTGGACATCGGGCGCTGGAACTCCGGCGCGCGCAGGATCTTGCGGAAGAACGCGTCGGTGCTGAGCAGGACGTCGTAGTCGAAGAAGATGTCGTAGATGCGGACGACGCCCTCTTCGCGCAGCACGGTGTCGCTCGTGTGCGGCGTGCCGCGGTGCATCGCGAGCCCGAGTCCGAAATGGGCGTCGTGGTAGAGATTCGCCCCGGTGCTGATGATCCAGTCCACGAAACCGGCCTCGAGGAGCGGGATGATCGCGCTCATCCCGAGCCCGGCGGGGGTCAGCGCGCCGGTGAGCGTCAGCCCCACCGTGACGTCGGGGCGAAGCATCTTCTCGGTGTACAGCTGGCAGGCCTCGCGCAGGCGTCCGCTGTTGTACGCCTGGAAGGTCCCTTCGACGAGTTGCACCACCGTCTCGGTGCCGTCGATGCGCCGCGGCAGGATGCGCGCGCCGCGCAGGAACGGATTCCGCGCCCGCCCCTGCCGCGGGGCGCCCTGCGCCTCGCGGCGCTCGGCGGCCTTCTTCTGCTTCGACTTGTCGCCAGCCGCGCTGGCCTTGCTTCCGTGCCGGCTGGCCTTGAAGCCGCCGCGTGCCCGCTTGCTCATCGCCCGCTCGTGTGTGGTCGTCAATGATCGCGGCGCGCCATTGCGCCGAGCAGCTTCGCTTCCCGTTTCATTCGGTCCACGCGGTCCTCCCACGCAGCCCGCACCATGTCTGCCGTCTCGTCCAGCTGCGCGTGCCACGCGGCCGCGATCACGTCCGCCGCCTCCTTGGGGTCGTCGGTGACCACGAGCAGGTCCAACTCATCCGCGGAGATCTTCCGCTCCGTGAGCATCCGCGTCTGGATCCAGCGCAGCAAGCCGGCCCAGTAATGACGTCCGAACAGGACCACCGGGAACTGCGAGATCTTGCCCGTCTGGATCAGCGTCAGCGCCTCGAACAGCTCGTCGAGCGTGCCGAAGCCGCCTGGGAAGATAACGTACCCGATGCTGTACTTGATGAACATCGTCTTGCGGACGAAGAAGTACCGGAAGTCGATGAGGGTGTCGACGTACGGGTTCGATCCCTGCTCGAAAGGGAGTTCGATGTTGCAGCCGACAGAGTGGCCGCCGCCCAGCTGCGCCCCCTTGTTCGCGGCCTCCATGATCCCCGGACCGGCGCCGGTGATGATCGCGAATCCCTGCTGGGCAAGCAGCCGCGCCGTCTCCACGGCCATCAGGTACTGCGGATCGTCGGGCGACGTGCGCGCCGAGCCAAAGAACGCCACCCCCTTCTCCACCGTCGCGAGCTTGTCGAATCCCTCGATGAACTCGCCCATGATGCGCATCACCCGCCACGGATCCGTGCGCGTGAAGTCGTCGCTGTGCTTGGGCGTGAAGCTGAGGAGCTTCTGGTCCTCAGTCATCGCGGGCGTCGCGTTGCGAATGGACTCGTCCACCCGCCGTGTGCCGTTGGATGGTGCGGCCGCCGAAGCGCCCGGTGGTGTGCGGCCTGCCGCGAGGTGCCCCGCGTGCTGCCGTTCGCGGACGCCGGCAAGGGCGGCGTGTTCGGCGCTGCGTCGCAGGCCGGGGTCGACGGGCGTGCCGCGGGCGCTGCGGGGAGATTTCTTCTTGCGGGGTTTGGGCATGAAGAACGGACGGTTGACGGTGGACGGTAGACGGTAGACTAACCACGGCGCGCGAAACCGGAGAGACCAACCTACCCCTTCAGTATCCGCCGTCCACCGTCCACCGTCCACCGTCTGCCCTATTGCATCCCCAACTCCAGCAGTTCATTGAGGTGCGCCGCGATCATCGCCTGGCGCTTGCGCATGCGGCCGAGGCGGCGGCGATGCAGGTGCCGCACGAAGAACCGGCGCACGGCCAGCCAGCCGAGGCGCCGCCGCTCGGCGACGATGGCCGCGACCGTCGCCGTCAGAGGCAGCAGGATGAGCGTCGCGAGCCCCCACCACCACCCGAGGCTCCACCCCGCCGCGCCCGCCAGCAGGAACGTCCAGAGAATGCTCTGGAACGAGATGCTCAGCACGTTCATCGTGGAGAATGAATCCGGCCCTTCCCTGCTGCGGGCCACCATCCACCGGGCGCCGATCAGCGGCGGCCAGTAGGCGAGCATCGCGAGCGAGGCCAGCGGGATAGCGGCGAGGAGGGGAAGCCGCAGCAGCGTCCACCGCGCGGCCGCCGGCCAGCTGACGTCCTCCTTGAGCGCCTGCGGCGAGAGCCCCATGCGCTGCAGCATCCGGGCGTGCGCGCGCAGCTCGCGCGCGGTCATCTGCCATTCCGCGTCACCGCGCGAGCGGAAGCGCTGGAGCACGCTGGCGGTCATCGCCAGCCGCGACACCGTCGCCTCCGAGTCGCGCGGCGAGCCGTGCTCCGCGGCCCAGATCTGCTCGGCCACGTGGACCAGCGCCGCGTCCTCCCACGAATCGAGGTTCAGCGTCACCCGGCGCATCGCGCCGTCAATGCGCGCCGTCAACTCGCGAACAGCGTACTTCTCGTCCGCGCGGCTCGCCAGATCGCTCCAGTCGAAGGCATCACCGACGACGACGCGCACTTCACTGCGGAAGCTGTTGCGGTCGCGGAAGACCAGTCCGACGGGAATGATTGGGAAAGCGCCGCCGATCCTCTTCGCCGCCCCAAGGGCGATGCGCGCCGCCCCGGTCTTGAGCGGCGAGAGACGCGACCCGGAGTGGCTCGTTCCCTCGGGGAAAATGCCGACGGCCGCGCCATTGGCGAGGGCCGCGTGCACGGCGACGAAGATGTCGCGGTTCTGGCCCAGCAGCTTCGGATCGTCCTGCGCGCGGTACACCGGAATGGAGCCGACCAGCTTCACCAGCCACCCGATCTGGGGATGCGTGAACAGCGTGGACTTGGCGAGGAAGCTGACTTCCCGACGCGCCGCTACCGTCACGAACGCCGGATCCATCAGCGAATTGTTGTGATTGGCGACCAGCAGCACCGGCCCCTCCGCGGGCACGCGCGCGCCCCCCACCGTGTACCGGTAGTAGGCGCGCGTCGCGAGACGCGAGATGAGGGGCATGAGGCCGTGGATTGCCAAAGGGGCCGACGGTGGACGGTGGACGGTGGACGGTGGACGGTGGACGGTGGACGGCAGAGGATACACGGCGCGCAGAGCCAGTGAAAGGTGCGCTGCCGGCCAACTTCAGTATCTACCGTCAACCGTCCACCGTCCACCGTCTGGTGGTCGACCGTCTACCGTCTGCCGTCCACCGTCCGCATCTTCCCCTCGTGCCCTGGCTGCGCCTCCTCCTCCTCCTCAAGCTCCGCGCGCTCACCAACCCGCGCGTAGCCGCCGATCTCATCGTGCTGGGGTGGCGGTATCGGCGGAGGCGGTGGTGGGCGCAGTTCCCGTTTATCCCGTGGCCCGATCGCACGTACTTGCGATGGCGGATGTACACGGCGTACGGGAGCGAGGACGCCATTCCGCCCGTCGCCGACGTCCTGCGCTACGCGCGCTGGGCGCGGCGCTTTCCGTGAGCGGGGCGGTCCCGCCCGGCTTCGAAATCCGCCTGAAGGCGCAGGCGCTCGCCGCGGGTTTCGACCTGGCCGGCGTGGCGACGCTCGGCGCTCCGGACACTCGCGAGCAGTTCGACGCGTGGCTCGCCGCCGGCCACCACGGCGAGATGGGATACATGGCCCGCCACGCCGACCTGCGGCGCGACGCGCGTCTCCCGGTCGCCGGAATGGTCAGCGCTCTCGTCGTCGCGCTGAACTACGGCGGGACGCAGCCCGCCGGTCCAATCGCCCGCTATGCGCGCTTCACCGACTACCATCGCGTGATGTGGGACAAGCTCGACGCCGTGCTGGCGTGGGCGCGCGACGAGATTCCGGCCATCGGAGGCCGCTCTTTTGTGGACAGCGGCCCGGTGCTTGAGCGCGACCTCGCGCGGCGGGCGGGACTCGGCTGGTTCGGCAAGAACACGCTGCTCCTCAATCCGCAACTCGGTTCGTTCTTCTTCCTCGCCGCGCTGTTCCTCGACGTCGCGTTGGAGCCCGATCTGCCGTTCGTCGCGGATCACTGCGGGACCTGCACGCGATGCCTCGATGCGTGCCCGACGCAGGCGTTCGTCGCGCCGCATGTGCTCGACGCTCGGCGCTGCATTTCGTACCTGACTATCGAACTCAGGGGCGATCATTCCGCCGAGCAGGCGGCAATGGTCGGCGAACACCTCTTTGGCTGCGATATCTGTCAGGACGTCTGCCCGTGGAACGAGAAGTTCTCGCGGCTGGCCACGGAACCCGCGTTCACGCCGCGGCGCGAGCTGACCACGCCCGGCGCCGCTGCCTTCGTCACGATGGAGGACGCGGCGTTCAAGGCGCGATTCGGCGACACGCCGCTGAGCCGGGCGAAGCTGGCCGGCCTACGAAGAAACGCGAGTGCGGCGTCGAGTCACCTCAGAAGCTGAACCGCACGCCCGCGTTCGCCGTGAATCCGGCGAGCTCCGTCCACGCGTCCGTCGTCCAGCGGCCACCCTGCCCACGCGATGGCAGCAGCAGCGGGTCGTATCGCGTCTGCCGGACGTTGGTGAGGTTCTCGAGGTTCAAGAACAGTCGCGCCGTGCCAGCGCGGGTCGTGAACGCGCGTTCACCGAGCACGCCGAGGATCAGGTACGGACGACTTCCCGTGCGATACGGATTGCGCTCGAGTGACTGCCGTCCCGTGTAGTAGAGCTCGACGCCGACGCGGCTCGTGCCTTCCCGCTCGATGGCGGCGACGACGCCCGCGGCATGCCGCGGCGTGAGCGGAACGGTGCGGCGCGAACACGCCTGGCCGTCACCTCCAGCATCCGGGTCGCACTCCGTGGAGCGGAGATAGGTGTACGTCCCCGTGACGCGAAGCACCGGCGCTTCCTCGTCCTCACCGCCTTCTCCCAACTCGCGCGCGAGACGGGCCAGCAGCTCAAGCCCCTGCGTTCGCGTCGGCTGACCTGCGTTGACAAGGCGGATGCGGGCCGCTCCTGACGGCGCAGTGCCCACGGCGTCCAGCACCTGCAGCGGGTGATCCACGCGCGACGCGAACGCCGTCGCATTCACCTCCAGCGCGCCGAAGGCGACCGACAGCGGACCGCCGACGTCGACGGAGACCGTCGTGGCGCGCTCCGCCTCCAGCGTTCCAAGGGGAAGCAGCGGCGAGAGGCCCGTCGCCTCAGTCGTTTCCGTGAAGGGCGTCGGTGCGAATTCGCCGGTGCCCACAGACAAGCGACTGGTCCATCCACTCAGCGCTTCCTGCGGGCGGCGCAGCAGCACCGAGAGGCGCGGATTGACGATGGTACCGTACTCGCTGTGCGCGTCGGCGCGCACGCTGGTGGACATCGACAGCCACGCGGCGGGATCGACGTCTACCTGGCCGAAGACGGCCGGCACCGTGAACGTGTAGTCGAAGCCGGCGACGTCCTGCGCGCGATACGCGTCCTGCTGCACGGCGACGCCGCCCACGTAGGTCGCGCGACCGCGGGGCACCGCGATCGCGGCCTCGCCGAACCAAGTGCGATGACGGTCCGTCTCGCGCACGACGCCAAAGCGATGGCGATGCCGCTGTTCCATCGCCGAGCCACGCAGCGTGACCACAGCACCGTGCAAGGCGCTCGCTGAATCCTGCACCACCCAGCGGGTCAGCGCCCCGATGTCCGCGCGTTGAGTGGTGAGTCCTTCCTCGAACGATGACCCCGCCGGTGTCGTCCGTCCCGCCAGCGTGCCGCCAAGGCGGTCCTCGGCGGTCACGCCAGCAGTCACGAACGCACTCCGATTGCCGTCGCCGAAATAGAATCGCGGACGGAGCACCGCGCGCTCGTAGCCCGGGAGGTCGGTCCATCCATCGGCATCGAGGTCGCGGCGCGACTGGCGGTGCGCGCCAGCGAGCAACGTGTAGCCCCAATGGGCCGAGAGCGGCGACGTGAGAAAGACCACGCCGTCGGTGCCGCCGCGGCTCGTCTGGTTCAGCAGCGCGGTGTGCTCGGCTTCGTCGCCCGGCCGGCGGGAGAGCAGGTTCACCACGCCCCCCAGCGCCGAGCTGCCGTGCAGCGCCGACGCCGCCCCCTTGATCACCTCCACGCGCCCCAAGTCGACCGGAGGGATCTGCAGCAGCCCGAGTCCGCCCGCCTGTCCGCCATAGAGTGGCAGTCCATCGGCGAGCAGCAGCGAATACCGTCCCGCCAATCCCTGAATTCGCAGGTTGGCGCCGCCGAGCGACGGGCTGGTAGTCTGCACGCGAAGTCCGGAGGTCTCATTCAGCATCATCGCGATGTCACCCGGCGTCATCGCGACCTTCTCGGCGATCTCCTCTTCGTCAATCACCTCGACGCGCAACGGAACGTCCTCGACACGGCGTTCACTTCGCGTCGCGCTCACCACCACCGCCTCGACCTCGGTCACCTGCGCCGCGAGCGCGAAACGGAGGGCGGTGTCGGCCCCCGCGCGCAGGGTCAGCGGCAGGGAATCGGAGCGGAACCCCAGCTTCGAGACGACCACCGTATGGGCACCGGAGGGCACGATGAGGACGGCCATGCCTCGTGCATCCGTCTGCGCGCCGAATCGTCCCGCTCGCACGATGGCCGCCTCGACGGCGCTGGCGCCGCTGGCCACCGTCACATGAATGCGCGCCGTTGGCGTCGGCACCTGGGCGGACATCGGGTCCGCCGTGAGCGGGAGCACGGCGAAAGCCGCGAACACCCGCCACCAATGGATGAGGCGGTGCCTTGATGCTGACACGGGAACGGACAAGCGCTCTGCTGGCATCGCGCGACTCTTGGGAGACTGGGAGGCTGGGGCAGGAAACTAGCCTGGTTCTTCACGCGCGGCGGTAGCCCTGCTGCAGCACCGGCCTATTTGGTCCAGAACAGCACCGCCCCGCATCCCGATCGCAAACGCTGGAACTGAGCCGGCACCGTGGCCTCGGTGTAGATCTCGATGGCCGCAATCCGTTCGGGCGTGACGAAGCTGTCCAGCGCGTCCACGCTCAATTCGGACATCTGCGTGCCGTCGAACCAGAGCGCGGGTTCGCACCAGTTGCCGCTGATGCCCCGCATCAGCACCCGGCGGTCGCTGAGCCCGGCCACGTCGCCGGCGGCGAACGGCGCGGCGTCGGTCTCAAGGGTGTCATAGTCGAAGCCGATCTTCATGCCCCGCAAGCGTCGGAAGAGGTCGGACGTGACAAACACACCGCGCCGCGCGATCTGATCAGCCGTCAAGAACATCCCGGCGAGCGAACGCCGGCGGTACTCGAAGTCGCTCTGGTGACGATCCGCCACACGCGCGACCACCACTTTCACCGTGTCGAGCACGGCCCTGGTGGAAACGAGCGGCAACGTCACCGGTGGCCCGCCGTCCACCACGTTCACGGCGAGGCGCGCCTGCGCGTAGCCGACCGCGCGCACGGCGAGCATGCGGGTGCCGAACGGAGCCCCGGTGAGGGTGAACCCGCCGCGTGCGTCGGCACGTATCGGCGGATTGTCGCTCAGGCGCACCAGCGCGTCGGCGATCAGGCGTCCACCGCCGGCGACGACGACCGTGCCGCGCAGCGTGCCGTCGCCAACGCGCACGGCCGGGGCGGCGAGCAACGAATCCGCCGCGAGGGTGGAGTCGCTCGTCGTGATCAGGCGCGAGGGCCCCACGTACAGCTCCTGGCGCGCAACGCCGCCGCCGGGCACCTGCACGTCGATCGCGTCGGTGCTGTCCGCGCCGCGCACCGCTCGCAGGTACATCACGCCGCGCGCTGGCACGTTGCAGAGCGCGAACCAGCCGTGGTCGGCTGTCGTGACCGCGACGCGGCTGCGGCGATACTGGATGTTGCCGCCCTGCTGGAAGCTCACTTCCAACCACTCGCCTGTCACCGTCGCCCCGGCGATCGTGACGTGCGTGCGCGCATCGCGCACGACGCCGAGCACCGCGCCCCCGGTCACCGGCCCGCGCACCCTGCCGCAGATCGCCGAGCGGATGCGGGCGGCCGAGGGCGTGGCGAGTTCCACGCGCGTGGCGCGCCGTCGGCCCACGGACACCTGTCGCAGTGGGGGCTCTACGCCTAGCGAGTCGAGCAGCGGATGGAAGAACCCGATCGTGTATCGGCCGAAGGGCACGTCGCTGAACTGGAAGCGTCCAAGCGAGTCGCTGACCGCGGTGCGCGCGCGCGTCGCCCCTGGGCTCGACTCCACCAGCTGCACCCACGCGCCGCCAAGCGGTCCGCGCGCGATGCTGTCGCGCACGACGCCGACGATCGAGCCGCCGCCCGTGCGCGCCGCCGGGTCAGCCGGCGGCGCCTGCGCGACCGCCGTCGCCGCGCCGCACAACACGAGCACGCCGAATCGGCGAGCGATCGTGCGTCCGTCGATCACGCTACTTGGTCCAGATCAGGATGGTGCCGCATCCGGTGAGTGCCCGCTGATACTGCGGCGGTGTCGTGGCTTCGGTGTACACCTCGATGCCTTTGACATAGCGCAGGGTCACCATTCCATCAATGTCGTCGGCATTGAGGGTCCACATGTACAGGCCGTCAATGTGCACTGACGGCTCGCACCATTCGCCAAACGCGCTGCGCACGAAGATCCGTCGCGCCCCTGTCTCGTCTCGCTCGAGTCGGGTTCCCGGCAGATTGCGGAACGCATCGGACGTGAACAGCGCACCACGACGCTCGAGGTCGGCGGCGGTCAGGATGCGACCGAGTCCCGTGCGCCGTCGTTCGTCAAACCCGCTGCCGTGCCGGTCCGGCAGTTGGGTCGCGATGATCTTCACCGTGTCGAGCACGGTCTTGAATGTCGTCATCGCCACTCGCGACGGCGGCATCCCCTCGACCACATGCACCGCGCGCCGCTCAGGGTAGTAACCCACCGAGCGCACTTCGAGCGTGCGCGTGCCGAGCGGCGCGCTGACCAGCGTGAAGTCGCCGCGCTCGTCGGCGCGCGCGGTGGGCCCGTCACTCAGGTGCGCGATCGCTCCGGCCAGGGGCCGTCGCGACTCGGCGCTCACCACCGTGCCCGTCAGTCGCCCCTCGCCCGAGCGCATGATGCGCGCCGGCAGCGCGAGGGAGTCCGGACGCGTCGTCGTGTCGCGCGTCACCACCGTGCGCGCGGGGCCGAGGTAGAGGTCGCGCCGCAGGAAGCCTTCGGTGGGAATCGTCGCCTCGATCAGGTCGGTGCTGTCGGCGCCGCGGCTCGCTGTGAGGAACATCGTCCCGCCGACGGGCGTGTTGCAGAGCGCGAACCAGCCGTTGGCTCCCGTGGTCACCACCACGCGTGGGCGTCGCCGATCAATGCCCTGCACGCGGAAGGAGATCTCCAGCCATTCGCCACTCACGATCACGTTGGCCGCTGGCGCGCCCCCCTTCGCTTCGCGCACCACGCCGATGACAGCCGCCCCGGTGACCACCAGCCCCGAGTCGCGTGGTGAGCGCTCGCCGCAGATCAGGGAGCGCAGCGTCGCGCCGGACGGGACGGCGAGGTCCACGCGCGCGGCGCGACCTCGGCGCACCGTGAAATCGCGCGACGGCGCTTGCACGCCCAATGAGTCGAGCACCGCGTGGAAGAAGCCGAGCCGATAGCGCCCTTCCGGGACATCGTCGAACGCGAATCTTCCCAGCGAGTCGGCGTACGCCGATCGCGCCGGCTGGGCCGTGCCGCTCGCATCCACCAGCTGCACCCAGGCCCCCGGAAGAGGTGCCCGCGCGATGCTGTCGTGGACCACCCCCGTGACGCGCATGCCCGGCGCACCATCAACACCCGTCCTCACCTGCGACATTGCGGCCGCGGGAATCAGGAGCCAGACAAGGAAGGAGAGCGATGCTCGCATTCGCGAATGGTGGGTGAAAGACGCCTGCCGCGCCTCCCCAAAGGGTGACGCATCGCCCCAACACTTCGTTAGCCCCCCATCCCCTGCGCCCTGCACCCCACTCTGCTCCCTTTTCCCTGCACTCCACTCTGCTCCCTGCTCCCTGCACCCCCAGTTATCCCCGCAGGCTCCTCAGCGCCCCCGCCCACCGATGCAGTTCCTCAAGCATCCCCTGCGCCTTCTTCGGATGCCCCTCTTCCGGGATGAACACCCCGTTCGCATCCACGTGCTTGGCCACCTGATGGATGGAGACCGCCTCGACCATTGGCACCACCTTGAAGGTCGCCAGCACCTGGCGCGTCATTGCCGCACTGCGCAACGCCCCAGATTCGCCGCCGTAGCTCACGAACCCGGCCGGTTTGTACGTCCACTCGTGGTAGATGACCTGCAGGGCGTTGAGCAACGAGGCCGGCATCGCGAAATCGTACTCGGGGAGCACGAACACGAAGGCGTCCGCACGCTTCACCGACGCGCTCCAGCGCTTGGTGTGCTCGTGCTCGTACTGCCCCAGCCGCGGGTGCGCCGCCTCGTCGAGGATGGGGAGGTTGAAGTCGGCGAGGTCCACCAGCTCGACCTCAAACTTGCCGTGCGCCTTGGCCTGCTCCACGGCCCAGGCCGCGACGGATGGCCCTTTGCGTCCGGGGCGCGTGGAGCAGATGAGCACCTGGAGGAGCGGTTTCTGGTCGGTCATTAGTAGTGCCTTTCGCGCCGCGGGATTTGGTCGCGGCGCCGTGAGGGCTCTCTGAATTATCTTTGCACTGAGATATATGCGAGGCAGAGGACCGGGGCAAGGGTGCAGGGGCAGCCTGCGCGGCTCCCCGGGCGTGCGCGTAGCTTTCACTTCACTGGCATGACTGTCGTGCACTTCCCCGTCTCGCGCCGTCTGGGAGCGCTCGTATGAGCGCCCGCGACCGCTTCCTCGCCTACCGCCGCTCCGCGCCGCGCCCCCCGCACCTCGAGCGCGGGACGGTGCGCGCGCGGGGGTTGGACTTCGCGGTCTACCGGACGCCCGACGTGCCCGGCGCGCTCCCCCTCCTCTGCATCAACGGCGGGATGGTCTACTCGCACATCCTGCTCTGGCCGGCACTCTCGCCGCTCGCCGCGAGGCGCCAGCTCATCCTGTATGACCAGCGCGGACGCGGGCACAGCCAGCCGCCGCCGGGGGCGCGCGCCGCGCGCATCGAGCACGACGGGTTTGACGTGCGCGCCCTGCGCGAGTCGCTCGGCCTGACCCAATGGGATGTGCTGGGCCACTCGTGGGGCGGCGGCATCGCGATGCTCGGCGTCGCCGAAGATCCGAATGGCGTGCGCAACCTCGTCCTCGTAGACGCGGTGGGCCTTACGCCGGAGTGGCTCACCGCGCTGCACGCCGCCGCGCTCGCCCGGCTTTCCGGCGATGCACGGGCGCGTCTGGGGGCGTTCGACCCGCTCGCATTGCACGATGCGGAGCCCGGCCGCCAGGCTGAGTACAATCGCGCGCTCTACCCGGCGTGGTTCCACGACGGCGAACTGGGAGCGATGTTCTCTCCGCCGCTGGCGAAGAGCGAGACCGGCGCGGCCGTCGTGGCGCGCCTTCGCCGCGAGGGATTCGACTGGCGCGATGCCGCCGCGCGCATTCGCGCGCGCACCCTGCTCGTCCACGGCGCCTCCGACATGATTCCGGTGGCCCAAGCCGCGCGCACGGCCTCGGTCATTCGCGGCGCCCAGCTAACGGTGATTCCTGACGCCGGACACATGCCGTTCTGGGAGCAGCCCGAGGCGTTCTTCGCCGTCGTCGAGGACTTTCTCCAATGAGGCGGGTCGTCACGCTCTTGTCGCTGCTGGTCGCCGCGATGGCGGTTTTCATCGTCGTGCAGGCGACGCGCGTCCAGCCGCGCCGCGCCGCTGTGCCGGCGCCTTCGCCGGAAACCGTTGCGGCGCCAACTCTCGCTCCCGAAGGCCCGGCGGCATCCACGGGTCCGGAAGCCGATCTCGTCTCGGTGCGCACGTCGGCGCTCCCCGCGCCGCAGCGCGACTTCGCCGAGATTCAGCGCCGGCTCGTCGACGGCGAACGCGGCACCTACATCCGAGAGATCCTGCTGCAGCGCAGCGACAACAACGCCCGTTGGCCAGACCGGCAGTTTGAGCCCCTGCGCGTCTGGGTGCAGCCGCACAGCGACTTGCCGGATTTCCAGCGCGACTACCCAGAGCGCGTGCGTCAAGCGTTCGATCGCTGGACGCGCGCTGGGGTTCCCGTGGCGTTCACCTTCGTCGTGGATTCCGCCCGCGCCGACATTCCGGTGGTCTGGGTGGACAAGTTCGAGATGCCCATTTCCGGACGCACTCGCTGGACGCGCGACCAGCACTGGTGGATCATCGGCGCGTCCATCGAGCTCGCGCTCCGTCACCAGAGCGGCGAACCGCTCGGCGCGGAGGCAATCCGCGCCATCGCGCTCCACGAGGTGGGTCACCTCATCGGCCTCGACCACACGATGGACGAGCGCAGCATCATGGCCGCGCGCGTGCGCGTGAGCGAGCTAAGCCAAGCCGACGAGTACACCGCGCAGTTGATCTACAGCATCCCGCCGGGGCCGGTGACGAAGCCGTAGGGAACGGGCGCGGCGGCGCGGCGCGCCGCTCCGCCCCGTCCCGCTAGTGCAGCGCCAGAGACAACCGCACGATGCGCGGTGACCCCGGCTGTAGGTTGTTGTTGGCGTGGGCGGTGACGAAGTACCCCGCATTGGCCAGGTTCTCGACGTTGAGTTGCGCCTGCAGGCGCGCACCCAGCGTCGCGAACAGCCCGCCGTCGAGCCGCGTGAACGCGGGCAGCAGGACGGCGTTGTCCACCCCCGCATACATGCGTGTCTGGTGCACCACGCCGAGCGCGACGCCGATCCGCGACCCGAGTTGGAGGCGGTTCCAAAGCGCGAGCATTTGCGCGGGGACGAGCGGAACCGTTGTGCCCGCCGCGGCCGATGTCGTGCCGCGGAGCACGCGGGCACGCTGCACCGTGTACGCGCCCAGCACCGACCAGCCGGGCGTCACCTCACCCTGCGCCTCGAGTTCGATGCCGCGCGATTCCTGCTCTCCGGTCTGCACGAGGACGCCGGCCCGCTGCGGATCGGGCGCGCTCGACCGGCTGCGGGTGAGCACGTAGGCGGAGGCTCCCGCGCGAAGGCGGGGAGAGGGCTCCCACTTTGCCCCGACTTCGCGGGTCGCGAAACGCTCGGGCTCCAGCGCCGCAGTCGCTGCCGTCAGCGACGCAAATTGATCTCCGGCGCTCGGAAGGGCCGACGTGCCAACGCTCGCGTAGAGCGAGGCATCGGCGGTCGGCTTGAAGACCAAACCCGCACGCGGCGAGACCAACACGTCCGTGCGTTCCAACGTCGCGTTGGTGCGGTGATTGTCAAACGCGATGCGAATCCGCTCGACCCGCACGCCGATCGTCGTCTGCCAGGCGCGCCCCCAGCTCCCCTGATGCTGAGCATGCACCGCCGCGACGGTGGCGCGCGTCCCGTTATCGGCATCGCTCGCCGACTGGCGGAACAAGACCGGCGGGACCGCGCCCCGCCCGGACGTGGGAGTGCTCGCGCTCGTGGCCGTTCCGCCGAAGTAGCCCGTCTCTCGAAAGTTCGTCGTCGCCTGTACGCCAGCCTCCGCGCCAAGCAGCAGCACCTGTTCGGTGCCAGCACCGCCCGTGCGCCAGGTCAGATCGGTTTGGTGGAAGAGATTGCGCCGGTCCGTATCGTTGCGGTACGCGCTCAGGCTCACCGCCGTCCCCGCGGCGTCCATCGAGCCGGGCACGAGGTTCTGGTACATCTTATCGTACCGCGACCACGTGAGCACCGATCGCCAGCTGCGGGACGCGTTCGCCGCTCGGTCGTATTCCATCCGTCCGTGGGTGACGACGGCGCGCGAACGATTCAGCGCGCGATCGCCGTAGAAGGTCGAGGTTGGCACCGGGGCCGGCGCGCCGCGGAATGAGGGGAGACCGCGATCCACCGTGCGACGATCCTCGAACTGCTCGCCGCTGGCCCGCAGCAGACCACCGCCGACGACGATGGTCACCGCGGGCGTGATGCCGGAGCGGCGGAAGCCGATGCCCCGGAAGTTGTCGCCCGTTTCGGCAAGGCCGTTCAGGCGGACGGACAGCGCCGATCCCACGGCGCGGCCGACATCGAGCGTCGCGCGCGCCTGGTCGGAGGTCGCCCCGGAAACGATGAACAGCCGGTGGGTGGCGAAGTCGGCGGTGCGAAGCACCCGATTCAGCACGCCCCCGCCGCCGCCGCGGCCGAAGGCGAGCGCATTCGGCCCGCGCAGTGCCTCCACCCGCTCGACGTTATACGCATCGCGCAGGTACTGGGCGTCATCACGCACGCCGTCCACGTAGAGGTCGGCGGTTGAGGAGATGCCACGCAGGGTTGGCTGATCGCGGTGCCCTTCGCCCTGCCCCATCGTGGCCCCGGGCACGAAGCGGACGATCTCAGCGAGCGAGCGCATCGCCTGCTCGTCCATGCTCGCCTTGCTGAGCGACGTGATGGAGAGCGGTAGGTTGACGAGCCGCGTGGGAATGCGCGTCGCACTTCGGCTCGTCGGTGCCAGTGGCTCCGTCGAGCGCGTCTCACGGACGCGAACTGTATCCAGTCGCGCGATGCCCCGTGGTGCCGACGACTGACTCCAGCCGAGACCGGGCACGGCGGCTGCAGTGACCGCGAGAATGAGGAAGCGCGACGATGTGAGCATATGCGAGTGTCTTTCTCTGATATACGGATAAAGAAAAGTGAAGTGTTGTTAACTTTGTGAAGGTACGTTCTCGGCGCAACTGGGCTGCTCACCAAGCTCTGTCAGGTAATGCCGTACACGCGAAAAAGCGGGTGGCTCTTCGCCACCCGCCTTCCCAGAGCTAATCGTCGTCACCCGAAACCGACCCTCACTGCCGCCAGCGCCTTCTCACTCCGCGGCTCCTGCCGTTCCTGTGGTTCACCATTTCAACCACACCGTCCGCGCCTTGCCCTTGCGAACGACCTTGAGCTTCAAGCGACCGTCGGCATCGCCGATCATGCGCTGCAGGCCCCGCGCGCTAGCTAGCGGCTGATCGTTTGCCTCAACGATCACATCACCGCCCTTGAGCCCGGCGAGCGCGGCCGGAGTCTCGGGCGCGACTCGCTGCACCATCACGCCGGCATCGGCGCCGGTGAGCTCCTTGAAGTCCTCAGTGAGCGTGGTCAGCTGCGCCCCCGCCAGGTAACTGGAGAAACCCGAGATCGCCACCGGCGGCGGCGCCTCGAAGGTCCACACGGCTGGCGCAGACGGCGGCACCGGCGCAGTCGGCGCGGCGCTCGGCGCTGGCGCGGTGGGGGCCGTCACCTTCGGCGTGGAGGGACGAACGAGCGTGAACGTCCGCGCGCTGGGTGCCCGCGCGGCAAGCCCTGGACTGCGGAGCGGCGCGATCGTGAGGTCAAGATCGCTGCACTCGTCGCCGAATCCTTCGGGGCGCTTCTGAACGAGCACGGTGACGTTCTCATCCCGCCCATCACGCACGATGCGCACGGGGAGCTTGCGCCCGGGCACGAGCGCGGTCGCCAGAACCACATCACGTCCCACCACGTCGCGCCCGTCGAGCGCCACAATGCGGTCACCGCGCCGGATCCCGGCGCGATCAGCCGGCGACCCCGCCTCTACCGTGATGATCTCCGGGGGCTCGTCGAAGCGGTATACGTCGGGGCCGTTCCCCTCCCGTTTCACGCTGCCCGAGATGCCGAACGTCACGCCGAGATAGCCGTGCGGCGCATGCTCCTGCGCCTGGCGCTTGGTGCACGCCAGTTGGATCTGCGAAAGGAGCTTGAGGTTGCTCTCGCTGAGCTTCTGCAGCTCGGCCTCGAGCGCCTGCCGGCGCGCCACGCTCGCCTGCGCGTTGGCCTGCGCGCCGTACTCGCGCAGCGCCATGCCGATGCGCTCTTCGAGCGCCCGCGACTGCACCAGCGTCTTGAGCAGACTGTCGAGTCCCTCGAGCACGACCGTGACCCGGGTGTGGTCGGTGGTGTCCACGCGCACGGTCACCGTGCGGCCGGTGCGCGGCGCCGTGGGTTGCTGCGCACTCGCCGCGCCGACCGCAACGCCGCTCACCAGCGCCGCCAGCCCGATCCGTCGCACATAGGGAAGGAAAACCATCATCACATGAAATCCTTGGAGAAATTCTACTGTTGTCTCTCTGTTGTCTTTCTGTTGTTTCTCTGTTGTTTCTCTGTTGTTTCTCTGTGCGCTACGTCAGTAGCGCTCGAGAGCTTGCTTCGCCGGCAGCGCCGCCTGGTACTGCTTGAGCGTCGCCTCGCGCGCGGCCAGCGCCGAGAGGTAGTACTGGTTGAGCACGGGATCCTGCGGCGCCTGGTAGAGCGCGGCGCGCGTGGAGGCCACGATGTTGTCGAGCGCAGTGAGCCGCGCGCGATAGGTGTTCACGTTCAGCCCGATGAAATGCGAGGTCGTGTCCTGCGCCGCGAGATATGCCGCCGCGTCGGAGTACTGCTGCTGCGCCGAGGTCAAAACCTGCATCGCCGCCTGCGGCGATTCGAACAGCGCCGCGGCGGTTGGCGCTGCCGCGCTCGACGCCGCCTGTACCGGCGCGCTCGGCAGCTCGACGCCGGCGCTCCAGCGTCCGGCGAGCGCGCTTCCCGCCACGAGCACCGCGCCCGCCGCGATGCGCATCGCCCATTGCCGTCGCGAGAGTCCGCTGCGCACCGCCGGCGGGGCCGCGATGATCCCTTCGGCGCGCAGGGCGGCGCCCAGCGACGCCCAGTCGTTGAGCGGCGCGTTCTCGCGCGGCGTCTCGGTGAGGGCCAGCCGCACCAGCTTCCGGTGCGCGGCCAGCTCGGCCGTGCAGGGCGCGCAGGCGGCGAGGTGCGACGCCTCCTCGGGCGTCGCGGTCTCGTCCACCAGGGCGGCGAGGCGTTCAGGAGAGATGTGCGACATGTGACGATTCCTGCGAAATGGGAGCATCCACCAGGTGCTTGAGCAGCGTGCGCAGTTTGGCGCGCGCCTTGAACAGCTGCGATTTCGATCCACCGGCCGTGATGCCGAGCTCGGCGGCGATTTCCTCGTGCGTGTACCCTTCGACGTCGTGGAGCACGAAGACCGCGCGTGCTCCTGGCGACAGCTTCTGCACCGCCTCGTCGATCGTCTGGGCGAGCAGCGACCGCTCACCATCGTGCTCGACCGAGACGGTGTCCTCCTCGATCTCAAACTCCGCCCTGCCGATCCGCCGGAGCGACCGCAGCGCGTTCAGCGTGCGGTTGACCGCGATGCGATGCGCCCACGTCCCGAACTGCGAGTCGCCCCGATAGGTGGGGAGGGCGCGGAAGATCTGGATCCACACTTCCTGCGCCACGTCGGCGGCCTGGTCGGGATCGCCAACCAGGCGCCGGACGACGGCGTCAATGCGCGGCGCGTATTGCACCCAGAGGGCGCGCAACGCCGCTTCGTCGCCGTGGACGGCGCGTCGGATCGTGAGCTGATCAGCCATGAACGTTCGCTAATTGGGTCACCCCATCCCCTCAATTGGTTGCCAGGGTGACTGTCGGGAGAAAGTACTCGTCTTGCGAGTACGGGGCTGAGGCGCTAGTCCTTACCCCTTCGTGCCCACACTACCGGATCCCCCCGCGGGGGGATTCGGCGTAGTTGTCTTCTGTGCCCGTTCCCCCGCACTCGTGATCCTCTATCTCGTTGCCGCTCTGGCGTTTGGCGACCCGGTTGGCCGGCTTCCCGTGCGGGCGCCGGAAGCGGTCGGCATGTCGCAGGAGCGGCTTGAGGTCATCGACCGCCTGGTGCGCGAGGGGATCCGCGCGGGGGGATACCCGGGAGCGTCGGTCATCATCGGACGGCAGGGCGCCGCCGTCTGGCGCAAGGGATTCGGCACCCTTTCATGGGGACTTGAGAGCCCTGAAGTCTCCACCGACGCCACGATCTACGATCTAGCATCGCTGACCAAGGTCGTTGCCACAACGACGGCGGCCATGATCCTCTATGATGAGGGGCGGCTCTCGCTCGACGCAAAGGTCGTGCACTACCTGCCGGAGTTCGTCGGCCGGTGGAAGAACGAAGTCACGATTCGGCAGTTGCTGACCCACCGCAGCGGTCTGCCAGCCGGGCGCAACCTCTCGCGCGTCGCACGCACGCCGGCCCAGGCGCGAGAATCGGTCCTGACGACGAAACTCCGTTTCCGTCCCGGACGCGCCTACATCTACTCCGACCTCGGCCCGGACGTCCTCGGTTTCGTCATCGAGGCGATCGCGGGGATGCCGCTTGACGCCTTCGTGCGCGACCGGGTCTTCGAACCACTGGGGATGCGTGAGACGTTTTTCGCGCCGCCTGATTCACTGCGCGACCGCATCGCGCCGACGCTCGCCCAAGGCCTCGTGCACGACGCGAATGCGCGAGCGCTGGGGGGCGTTGCGGGGCACGCGGGACTGTTCGGCACGGCCGACGACCTCGCCGTCTTCGCCCAGATGATGCTGAACGGCGGCATTTACGAAGGGCGCCGCGTTGTCAGCGAATCCACGGTGCGCCTCTTCACCCAGCGCACTGCGGGATCGCGCGCGCTGGGTTGGGAGATGGCCGAGGGACGCCACGGCGCGGGAGAGCACCTGAGCCCGTCCGCCTTTGGCCACGTCGGCTTCACCGGCACGTCGCTGTGGATTGACCCGCAACGCGACCTCTTTGTCATCCTGCTTACCAATCGCGTGCATGCGGCGCGCGTGAAGCGCCCGTCCACGGTGATCGCCGACATCCGGGCCGACGTTGCAGACGCCGCCGCCCTGGCGGTGACGGATGAGGCGCTGCACATCCCCGTGATGCCGGCCGCGTTCCGCGCTGACCGCGCGGTGAACTGGAACAAACCGTATCGCTCGCGCCGGTCGCGGACGAAGAAGAGCCCCAAGCGCCCAACGGCAACGGCCGCCAAGCCCGTTGCCGCCAAGGGGGCGGCCAAGCCGGCAACGTCTCGGACCGCCACGAAGGGCAGGTCGACAACGACCAAGGCCGCGGCGAAGCCGGCGGCCGCGAAGTCCTCCGGAAGCGCCAAGTCGGCGGCGAAGAAGCCCGCGACCGGAAAGTCGTCGGCTCCCGCGAAGGCGCGCACCGCGCCGTAAGCGCGCGGCTTGAATTCCCGCTCGCCGCCACGGCATACTGCGACGAGCAAGGGAGCCTCCCATGACCGAGCAAGAGAACTCACCCGCGGCCAACGACGCCGCCTCCAGCGCCAGCGGCGAGATCACAGAAGATCTCGTCAAGCTGGCCCTGCGCCGCGTGAAGGATCCGGACTTGAATCTCAACATCGTGGACCTGGGCCTGGTCTACGAGATCCGCGTGGACGGGACGCAGGTGAACGTGGACATGTCGCTCACGTCGCCGGCCTGTCCGTCGGGGCCCGAACTGTTGCACGACGCGACGACGCAGGTGCAGGCGATTCCTGGCATCACCAAGGCCGAGGTGAACATCGTCTGGTCGCCGCCCTGGACGCCGGACCGCATCGAGCCGCGCGTGCGCGTCTACCTGGGCCTCTGAAGGCGGCGCTGCGCGTCAGGCGCGCGCGATCACTCAGGAATCGAGATACGGCGAATCCGGCGCCGAGTGCGGCGTCCGGTGCTTTGGCTTGAACCCGCGCAGCGCCTCCACGAAGGCCGCGCCCATTTCCGCGACCTGCCAGCGGCGAAGTTCCGGGATCGCGGCGAGATCCTCGACGGAGCGCGGGACGAGCCGTGCGACGGCCTCGAGCCGCTCGCGCGACCCCAGCACACCGGGATCCAGATCGAGCCGCTTCGCCGCGGCGTCGCGCACCGCCTTGAGTTGGCCAACCTTGCTGTCAAACTCCGGGTCCTTCTCCCATCGCGCCGACCGCGGGAAGCGCGGCAGTTGGGCCTCGGGCACGGCGAGTCCGCGTTGCACGGCGTCGAGCACGTCATTGGCGGCGCGGTCCATCATCCCGCGGGGCATTCCCTTGATCTTGCCAAGCGCATCGGCGGTCGTCGGCTGCAGGCGCGCGATCTCGAGCAACACCTCGTTGGCCACGACACGGAAGGTCGAGCGGTCAAGCGCCTCCGCGGTCGCGTCGCGCCACCGGGTCACCTCACGCAGCACGGCCAGTTCACGCCGGGTGAGATCCCGCGCGCCCTTGATGCGCAGGAACGCGTCCGCCGCATCCTCAGGCGCCCAGCGTGTCCCCTCGAGCCGATCGAACTCCTCGCGGGCCCAGCTCCAGCGTCCTTTGCGCTCGAGCTGCTCCTTCATCTCGTCACGCAGCTGCAGCAGGTGCATGGTGTCCTGCGCGGCATAGTCGAGCATCCCCTTCGTCAGCGGACGCATGGACCAATCGGCGCGCTGATGCTTCTTGTCGAGCTTCACGCCGAAGTGCTGCTCAAGCAGGGCCGCCAAGCCAAACGCCTTCACGCCGAGGAGTTGGGCGGCGATGCGCGTGTCGAAGATGTTGCGCACCTGCCAGCCGTAGTCCTGATGCAGCAGGCGCAGGTCGTAGTCGGCGTCGTGGAAGACCACCTCGACGTCCCGGTCCTCGAGCAGCGTCCCGAGCGCCGCGGGCGGCTCGATGGGAAGCGGATCAATGATCGCGTGGGCGTCGCGCGTGGAGAGCTGGAGCAGGTAGATGCGATCGATATACCGATGAAAACTCGCCCCTTCGGTGTCGAGCGCGAGCAGGCGCGCGTCGCGGATTCCCTCGAGGAACCGCCCGACGGTGTCGCTCGAGTCGAGGTATCGCACCGTCGGTGCCGCCTGCCTGGGATTCACTCGCTTCCTTCCTCTCCGGTGTCGCGTGTGGTAGAAATGTAGCGGGTCCCCCCTTCTTACACCCGCCTGCCGCCATGTCCGCCGATCCCACGCCTCCTCCCGTCGCCGCAACGCAAGAGACCTCCGCGGCGCCCGCCCCAGGACGCCGGATTGCCGGCATGCTGACGGCCGAGCACGCCGATCTCGTGAAGGCGGCGCTGATTATCGTCTTCGTGCTCCTCGGTCTGCAGCTGCTCTGGGCCGCGCGGATTCTGGCGCTGACCGCCTTCCTCGGCGTGCTCTTCGGCCTGGGCGCCGCGCCGGCAGTCAGCGCGCTCGAGCGGCGCGGCTTCCGCCGGGGGATCGCCGCCCCCTTCGTCGTCTTCGGTGTCGTCGGACTCGTCCTGGCGCTGGCCGGGTGGTCCGCCCCCACGCTGATCACGCAGTCGCAGGAGATCCGCACGCGCTTCCCGGCCGCGGTGCAGAAGGTCGAGCTCTGGATGGCCACCAACCAGCCTCGCCTTCTCGACGCAATTGCCGGCGCGGAGACGCGTCCCGCGGCGCCGCCGGATTCCGTGGCGACGCACGACACCGGGGCCGCGGCGACGCCCGTGCCGGGCGAGTCGGACACCGCGGTACCGCAGCAGGGCCGACTGGTCGAGGCGTTCTACCGGCAGGCGGGCAAGCTCAAGGCCGTCGCCCTCGGGATCCTGACGTCCACGCTCGCCGTCTTCGGCGGATTCGTCCTGATCCTGTTCCTCGCGGTGTACATCGCCGCCGAGCCGGACCTCTACAAGCGAGGCCTGCTGCTGCTGTTCAATCCGCACACCCGGCAGCGGCTCTCGCCGGTGCTCGACGCCATCGCCGTCAAGCTGCGGCGGTGGCTGGGCACGCAGGCCATTGCGATGCTCGTCATCGGCACGGTGACGACGGTTGTGCTCTGGATTCTCGGGGTGCGCGCCGCCCTGCCGCTGGGTGTCATCGCGGGGATCCTCGAGTTCATCCCGAATATCGGTCCCACGCTGGCCGCCATCCCAGCCGTCGTCGTGGCCTTTGCGGATTCGCCCGAGAAGGCGCTCGCCGTGATGGTCGCGTATTGGGGCATCCAGTTCCTGGAGAACAACCTCCTCATCCCGTACCTGATGAAGGAGCAGCTCGACCTGCCGCCGGCGCTCACGATGATGACGCAGGTGGTGATGGCGTACGTCTTCGGCCTGATGGGGCTGTTCGTCGCGACGCCGCTGCTGGCCGCGGTGTTCGTGGCGGTGCAGATGCTGCACGTCGAGCCGGACCTGGCCGACGCGCCGCCGACCGGTGCGATCGCCGATTCGGGGCCGCCATCGTGATCACGCTGCTGGATGGTCGCGCCATCGGCTATGACGACGTGGGCTCGGGGCTTCCCGTCCTCTTCCTGCACGGCTTTCCGCACAACCGGTCGCTCTGGTCGCCGCAGCTGGGCGCACTCGCCGCGCCGGCGCGCACGATGGCCATGGACCTGCGCGGGTTCGGCGAGAGCGCGCCGGGCGAGGCCGGCGGTGTGGAGGGGTACGCCGACGACGCGGCCGCGCTGCTGGATTACCTGAGCATCGAACGCGCGGTGATCGTCGGGCTCTCGATGGGCGGCTACGCGACGCTGGCCTTCTGGCGCCGGCATCGCGCCCGCGTGCGCGCGCTCGTGCTGTGCGACACGCGCGCCACGCCGGACGCCGCGGCGGCACAGGCCACTCGCCTCGAGATGCAGGCGCTCGTACGTGAGCGCGGCAGCATGGCCGTCGCCAACCAGATGATCAGCGGCATGGTGGGACGCACCACCCGCGAGAAGAACCCCGAACTCGTCGACGAGCTGCACCGGATGATGTCCCTCGCCCCCGTGCAAGGCGTCGTGGACGCGCTCGATGCGCTGCGACTCCGCCCCGACTCCACGCCGACGCTCGGCGACATTGATGTGCCGACACTCATCGTCGTTGGCGACGAGGATGTGCTGACGCCGCCCAAGGATGCGCGGAGCATGCACCTCGCCATTGCTGGCAGTCGACTGGAAGTAATCGCCGGCGCCGGCCACGTCAGCAACATGGAGCGCCCCGCCGCCTTCAATCACGTGCTTAGCGAATTCTTGGTCTCGCTGACTGCGCAGTAGTGAAGGGCGTTACCTTCCACCGTCAACCGTCCACCGTCCACCGTCACTGTCTTGTCTTCCATCTCCGCCTCCGAAGCCTCCCGCCCCGCGCAGATCGGCGCCGCGCTCTTCCGCAACCGCGGTTGGCTGCCGGTGCCGTTCCTCGTCGTTCCCCTGCTGGCGTCCGGTGGCATCACCCGCGTTGGCGTCATCTTCGGGGCGTTGTTGATCGTCATCGGAGAAGCTTGGCGCCTGTGGGGCGTCGCCACCGCGGGCACGGTGACCCGGCGTCGCTCGCGCAACGTGCAGAAGCTCGTCACCCACGGCCCGTTCGCGCTCAGCCGCAATCCGCTGTACAACGGGAATTTCCTGCTCTGGATGGGCTTCGTCGCCTTGAGCGGCGTGTGGTGGTTCCTCCCCGTCGCCGTCGCGCTCTTCGCCGTGGAGTACTACTTCATCGTGCGGTACGAAGAGGGCGTGCTGGAGTCGATCTTCGGCGAGGAGTACCTGGCGTACAAGCGCCGCACCGCGCGTTGGATTCCTACCGGCGCGGCAGGCCCCGTGGCTGGCGAGTTCTTCTGGGCCGAGGCGTGGAAGAGCGAGATCTCGACGTTCCTGCAGTATGCCGCGCTGTTGGCGCTGTTTGTGGCGAAGGATCGGTACTTTCCGGGGGGAGTGCTCTAGGACTTTGACGGTAGACGGTGGACGGTTGACGGTGGATAGAACGAGAGAGCCCGGCGGAAATCCCGCCGGGCTTTCGATTCTACCGTCTACCGTCCACTGTCCACCGTCTACCTCGTCGGCTTCCCCGGCGGATTCGGCCCCTTGAACACGTCGCGGTTCTTCGCGATGAAGGACTGCAGGTTCGCCGGCACGTCCTCCTCGGGGAAGATCGCCGTCACCGGGCACTCGGGCTCGCACGCCCCGCAATCGATACACTCGTCGGGGTGGATGTAGAGCTGGTCCTCCGCCTCGTAAATGCAGTCCACGGGGCAGACATCGACACAGGCCTTGTCCTTGGTGCCAATGCAGGCCTCGGTGATGATGTATGGCATCGAAACTCCTCGAAGTCGGAAATGCGGGCTAACACGGTGAAGATAAGCGCCCCGCAGAGCCGCCTCAACCGCCAGAGGGACATCTCAGCAACTTTCGGTCTCTGTCGTCCTCTGTCGTCCTCTGTCGTCCTCTGTCGTTTTCTGTCGTTTTCTGTCGTTTTCTGTCGTTCTCTGTCGTTCTCTGTCGTTTTCTGTCGTCTTCTGTCGTACTCTTATCCCATGCACCTCACCGTCAACGGCTCCCCGCGCGAGGTCGACTCCCAGCGTTTCCCCACGCTGCTGGCCGCCCTGCGCGACCAGCTCGGGCTCACCGGCCCCAAGTTGAGCTGCGGCCACGGCGAGTGCGGGGCGTGCACCGTGCGTCTCAACGGCGATCTTGTTTACGCGTGCCTGTCGCTGACCGCCGCGTGTGAGGGCGCGCAGATTGAGACCGTCGAGGGACTCGCCGCGGGCGAGAACCTCCACCCGCTGCAGCAGGCCTTCATCACGCACGACGCCACGCAGTGCGGGTTCTGCACCCCTGGCCAGCTCATGGCCGCTGCCGCGCTGCTCGAACGGAATCCATCGCCATCGGAGGAGGAGATCCGAACCGCGATGAGCGGCAATCTCTGCCGCTGCGGCACCTACCCGAAGATCGTCGCGGCCATCCGCGCCGTGGCGGCGGGAGCAAACGGGTGAGCGCGGGGGACAAGAAGGGTCGCTTCGTCCAAACGACCGTCGAGGTCGAAGGGCGCACGGAAACGCGCGTCGTCGAACTCCCGGCGTTCGAACCGACGCCGTGGACGGCTGACGCCCCGCTCACAATCGTTGGCACGAGTCCACTCCGTACCGACGCGTTTGAGAAGGTGACCGGGCGCGCGCGCTACACTGCCGACACCGTGCGCCCAGGTATGCTGCACGCCGTCCTCGTGCGCGCCCCGATCGCCAAGGGAACGCTCAACGCGCTCGCCCTCGACCGCGCACGCGCGATGCCCGGCGTCCGCGGCGTGCTCGGCCCGGGCGATGCACCGCCGGGGACGCGGCTCTTCCGGCGCGACATCAGCTACGCGGGCCAGCCGCTGGCCGCCGTCTGCGCCGAGTCGCTGCTCGAGGCAGAGCGGGCGGCGCACGCGCTGGCGGCGTCACTGGATCTCACGCCCGCTCCGCATGCGGCGACGGTCGAGGACGCGCTCGCGTCCGACGCGCCGTCGGTGCGCAGTGCCGGCAACGCCACGGCGCCCGCGGTGGTCGAGCGGGGCGATGTCACGCGCGGGCTGGCCGAGGCGGAGGTCACCGTCACGCGCGAGTATCGCACGCCGGTCGCGCTGCACTCCGCGCTCGAACCGCACGGCGCCGTCGCCGAGTGGAATGGCGACCAGCTCACGATCTGGGAGTCCACACAGGGCATCTTCCGCGTGCGCAACGACGTCGCCCGCGCGCTCGGCGTGCCGCAGGCCAAGGTGCGAGTACTCAAGGACTACATGGGCGGCGGCTTTGGCGCCAAGAATGGCGCTGGCGCGCACACCTACGTCGCCGCGCTGTTCGCGCGAGCGCTCGGTGCCCCGGTGCGATGCGTCAACGACCGCCGCGGCGAGCAGATGGACACCGGCAACCGCCCCGCGACGGTGCAGAAGGTCACGCTCGGCGCCACGCGCGATGGCACGCTGACCGCCGTTGCGCTCGAGGCCTGGGTGCCGCTCGGCATCAGCGGCTGGGAAGGCGGCCCCGCGCAGATCTACCACGAGATGTACTCGTGCCCCAACGTCCGCACGAGCGAAGTCTCGGTCTACATCAACGCCGGTGGCATGCAGGCTTTCCGCGGCCCCGGATACGTCGAGGGGGCCTTCGCGCTAGAAGGGGCGATGAACGCGCTCGCCCGCACGCTGCAGATGGACCCCGTCGCCCTGCGCCGAAAGAACCTCGCCACCCACGACGAGCGCACCGGTCGCCCCTTCAGCGGCAATCGACTGGACGAGTGCTACGTGGAGGGCATGCGCCGCTTCAATTGGCCCTCTACCGTCCACCGTCCACCGTCCACCGTCACCCGCGCGAAGCGCGGCATTGGCATGGCCGCTGAGACTTGGCCCACCGGCGGCGGCCCGCCGTCCTACGCCAACGTGCGCATCAACAGCGATGGCTCGGTGGACGTGCTCGCCGGCACGCAGGACCTGGGCACTGGGGCCCGCACGATCTTCGCGCAGATCGCCGCCGAGGCGCTCGGCGCTTCGCTGGCCTCGGTGCGCACGGTGATCGGCGACACGGAGCGCCTGCCCTACACCGGCAACTCGTGGGGCTCGATGACCACGCCAAGCGTCGGGCCCGCGGTGCGCATGGCGGCCGAAGATGCGAAGACGCACCTGCTCGCGGCGGCAGCGCCCATGTTGAATGCCCCCATCGAGCGGCTGTCCACGCGCGACTCGCAGGTGTGCGTGGACGGCGCGCCGGCGCTCGCGTTCAGCGATCTCTGCCGCCGGCTCGGGAACGTGCAGATCGTCGGCCACGGATCGCGCGGCCCCAACCCCGAACTCGCCATCGTCACGGTGGGCGCCCAGTTCGCCGAGGTTGAGGTGGACACCGAGACGGGCGTGGTGCGCGTGCTGCGCATCGTCGCCGTGCACGACGCCGGGCGGATCATCAATCCCGCCCTCGCCGACAGCCAGTTGCACGGCGGCATCATTCAGGGCGTCGGCTACGCGCTCTTTGAGGAGCGGCACATGGACCGCGCGCGCGGCGTGCCGCTGAACGCCAACCTGCACGACTACAAGGTGCCGACAATGGCCGATGTCCCGGTCATCGACGCGTTGTTCCTCGGCGGCGCTGATCCCGCCGCGAATCATGTCGGCGCGCGCGGCATCGCCGAGCCGCCGATCATCCCGACAGCTCCGGCCATCGCCGCCGCCGTGGCCGATGCGCTTGGCGTCGAAGTGTGCGCGCTCCCGCTCACGCCGTGGCGCGTCCTCGGGGCGCTGGCCGGCTAGCGCCTTCGCGCATTCTCTCACCGCGGAGCAGGTCCATGATCCCGGCCAAAGTCGTCTTGGCGGACAAGCTGGCGCAGTTCAGCGAACACTGGAGTCCGAAGATCGTCGGTGAGCTCAACGGGCAGCACGTGAAGCTGGTGAAGTTCCGGGGCGAGTTCGTCTGGCATCACCACGACGACGAGGACGAGCTGTTCCTGGTGCTGGCCGGCGAGTTTGAGATGCAGTTTCACCACGGAAGCGTCTTCCTCGGCCCCGGCGAGTTCCTCGTGGTGCCGCGCGGCGTTGACCACCGTCCCGTCGCTTCCGAAGAGGTGTCGGTGCTGCTGTTTGAACCTGCCGGGACGCTGAATACCGGCAACGCCGGCGGGGACCGCACCGTGAATACGCCCGGGCGCCTGTAGGGGGCTGGAGGGGCGTCTTCCACTGTCCGCCTTCCCAACGGAGGCACGGCCGGCGTTGCGATCCGCCGGTCAGCGCGGTATAGGTTACATAGCGAAATAGGCAGGCCGTGCTCCGGCGCACCTGGACGGGGCACGGGGAGTCGGGCCGCGTCAGAGTGCCGGAGGATCGTGGGATGACCGACGAGCTGCAGTTCGATCGCGAGTTTGTGGCGTCGCTGTCCGTGCTCGTGGTTGACGACCAGGAGCACGTCCGGCGCTGGATCATTCGGATCCTGCACGAAATGGGGATCACGAGGATCACCGAGGTGTCCAATGGCAGGGAGGCGCTCGCCCAAGTGACGGCGCCGGGGGTGGCATTCGACCTCATCCTCTGCGACCTCAAGATGCCGGAGTACGACGGCGTCGAGCTCATCCGGTCCATGTCGCTGATCGGCGTGCAGACGGCGGTCATTCTCATCAGCGTCGAATCAGAACGGGTGCTCGAGACGTCGGCGCTGCTGGCGGAAGAGCGCGGACTGCGCGTGCTCGGTGTGGTCGCCAAGCCCGTCAGCGTGGCCAAGCTTGCGCCGCTCGTGAAAAGCCTGGACGTCGTCGCGCCGTCCGAAAGCGACGAACGGGCGCCCTCCCCTGACCGGTTGCGCGGCGCACTGACCGGGGGTGCCCTGCACCTTGTCTATCAGCCCAAGATCGAGATGGCGACGGGCCGGCTGTCTGGCGTCGAGGCGCTCGCCCGCTGGCGCCACCCTGACTTTGGGCCGCTGCTCCCCAATGCCTTCGTCCAGCTGTGAGAGGAGGTGCCGGCGCTCGGCAAGTGGCTGCTCGATTTCACGCTGGACGAGGCCCTCGGCTTCGCGGCCCGCTGGGGTGAGGATGGCCATGCGGTGGGTGTGGCCGTCAACGTGCATGCCGGGGCCTTCGACGACCTCGACCTGCCAGACCGAATCGAGAAACTCGCCAAATCCCGCGGGGTGCCCACCTCGCAGCTCACACTTGAAATCACGGAACGCTCCGTCGCCCAGGACGCGGTGCGCATGCTGGACGTCGCCACGCGTCTGCGCATCAAGGGCTTTGGCCTCGCCATCGATGACTTCGGCACCGGGCAATCCGGCCTCGCGCAGCTTCAGCGCCTGCCGTTCAACCAGATCAAGATCGACCAGCAGTTCGTGCACGGTGCGGCAGAGTCGGGATCCAAGCGATCCGTCGTGGAGGCCAGTATCGCGTTGGCGCGCAACCTGAAGCTCACCTCGGTGGCCGAAGGCGTCCAACGGCGCGCCGAGTGGGACCTGCTGCGGGATCTCGGCTGCGAACAGATGCAGGGGTACTTCACCGCGCGCCCGATGGTTGAGGAAGGACTGCGGGCCTGGGTGTCGCAGTGGGAGTTCAACGCATCGCGTCCATCGTGACGCGGTAACCCGGCGCATCGCCTCACTCACTACCGTCCATGCTGACGTCCCGCCCCTCCAGCGTTCTCGTCGTTGATGACGAGCCGAGCCTGCGCAAGCTGGTCGATCGGATCCTGCGCCACGGTGGGTACAGCACGCTGCTGGCCGCCAACGCACCGGATGCCCTTCGCCTGTTCGACCAGAACGCCCCGGACATCGGGCTCGTACTGCTCGACTGGCACCTGCCCGGCGTGTCCGGCAAGGAGGCCCTCGCCGCCTTGCTGGCCCGGCGCGCGGACTTGCGCGTGGTGATCATGACGGGCGGGCACGAGGCAACCACCGACGAAAACGCCACGAAGAACACGATCTCGATTCTGCTGAAGCCATTCACCGCGACAGAGTTGATGCTCGCGGTGCGTACCGTCTTCGGCGCGTGAGGCGCCGTTCCCAGCCCGCCGCGCCGCTCTACCAGGCGCTGTTTGACGCCTCGCCGGACGGCTTGCTGCTGGTGGATCCGGCCACCCTGAAGATCCTCGAGTTCAACGAAGCGGCCAGCGCGATGCTTGACTACTCGCGTGCCGAGTTCGCCAAACTCGGCATCGCCGACATCGAGGCGATGCAGGGTCCGGACGAGATGCGCGCGACGGCCCAACGCATTCTCGCCGAGGAGCGGCTGGAGTTCGACACGTGGCACCGCACCAAGCGCGGCGCATTGAAGCCGGTGCACGTGTGGACGCGCGCCATCGAGATTGATGGCGAGCGCCGTTTCCATGTCATCTTCCGCGACCTCTCGCGCCAACGCGAGGCCGAAGAACAGACGCATCGCGCCCTCGAGCGCTTTCATTCGCTCGTCAACACGTTCACGGACATCGTCTTCAACCTGGATGCCGCGGGCAATCCCGTGGTCGACAACGACGCGTGGGTGAAGTTCACCGGCCAATTGCCCGACGATGCGCTGGCCGGCCGGTGGCGCGACGCCTTTCATCCCGACGACCGCCCGCAGCTGGACCGCGTCTGGGCGCGCATGATGACCGATGGCTCGCCGATGCAGATGCTCGGCCGTCTGCGGCGTCACGACGGGGAGTGGCGAGACGTGGCCGTGCGTGCCACGCCCGTGCGCAGCGCGGACGGCGCGATCATCGAGTGGGTGGGGACCTGCACCGACATCACGGCTCGGCGGCAAGCCGAGCGCCAGATTGAGCAGCTGAACCAGCTGCTCAATCACACCGCGCATCTCGCGAAGATCGGCGGCTGGGAGTACGTAGTCGATGCCCAGCGTCTCACCTGGACGCGCCAGGTCAACCAGCTCCACGATCTCGACCCGTCCATCGCTCCCACGGTGGATGAGACGATCGCCTTCTACGAGCCGGAGGCGCGGCCGGTGATCGCGGCGGCCGTGCAAGCCGCCATCGAACTCGGGACGCCGTTCGATCTTGAACTCCCGCTGGTTACGGCACGCGGCCGCCGGCTGTGGGTGCGCGCGCTCGGATCCGCCGAGCACGTGCAGGGCCGCGTGACGCGCGTCTTCGGAGCAATCCAGGATATCACCGAGCAACGCCAGCTTGACGAACGGTCGCGGCTCGAAAGCACCGCCCTCAACGCCGCCGCCAGCGCGATCGTGATCACCGATCGCGAGGGGATCATCCGCTCCGTCAACCCGGCGTTCACGCGCCTCACCGGGTTCACCGAGGCTGAGGCGGTCGGTCGCCAGCCCGGCGAGCTGCTCAAGTCCGGCGCGCACGATGCTGAGTTCTACCGCGAGTTCTGGGAGACCATTCGGTCGGGCCGCGTTTGGCGCGGCGAAATGACGAACCGGCGCAAGGGTGGCAGCGTGTACTCCGAGGAGATGGTCGTCACGCCCGTGTACGATGCCAACGGCGCGATCACCCACTTCGTCGCCATCAAGGAGGATCTGACCCAACGCCGGGATATTGAGCGGCAGCTGCAGCACGCCAAGAAGATGGAGGCCGTCGGCCAGCTCGCCGGCGGCATCGCGCACGACTTCAACAATCTGCTGACGGTGATCCTCAGCTACGCCGCCTTTGCGCGCTCGGCGCTGCCGCCGGACGATCCGGTCGGGAATGACATCCAGGAGATCGAGTCCACCGCCAAGCGCGCGGCGGACTTGACGCGGCAGCTGCTGACCTTCGGGCGTCGCAGCATCGTCACGCCGACGGCGCTTGACCTGAACGCGGTGGTCAAGAGCGCGTACGCGCTGCTGCGACGTGCCATCGGCTCGGATGTGGAGCTGGTCACGATGCTCGCGGACGATGTGGACACCGTCATTGCGGACGCGGTGCAAATCGAACAGGTCCTGCTCAACATGGCGGTGAACGCCCGCGATGCCATGCCGACCGGCGGCACCATCACGATTGAGACGGCCAACCGCACGCTCGAAGTGGCCTACGCCAGCCGCCACGTGCTCGTGCCACCCGGCAACTACGTTATGCTCTCGATCAGCGACTCGGGAACGGGGCTGTCGCCGGAGGCCGCACAGCATCTCTTCGAGCCGTTCTTCACCACCAAGCCCGTCGGCAAGGGGACCGGGCTCGGTCTGGCGACCTGCTTTGGTATCGTGCGGCAGTGCGAGGGCTGGATTATTCCGATCAGTGAGCCTGGCGTCGGCACGGTCAACTCCACCAACACGTTCGAGCTGCTCCTTCCCCGCGCCGGCGAACCTCGTGCCTCCCTTCAGGCCTCCTCCGGCTCAACGGGGCGTGGCGCGACCAGTGCGCGCTCGGATGGTGCCGAGGGGAACGCCGGCACGGAGACGGTGCTCGTCGCCGAAGACGCGCGCGCGGTGCGCCGGATGATCGTGCGCACACTGCAGGCGCACGGATACCAGGTGCTCGATGCCGCGTCCGGCGACGAGGCGCTGCGCGTCGGCGAGACCTTTACGGGCCCCATCGACGTGCTCGTCACGGACATCGTGATGCCCGGCATGCGCGGCAGCGAGCTCGCCGATCGGCTGCAAGTCCTGCGCCCGCAGATGAAGACCGTGTACGTCTCCGGGTACACCTCGGACACCCAGATTGACGACTCCCGGCTTGACTCCGGCTCCGTCTTCCTGCCGAAGCCGTTTGTCGGCGACGATCTGGCGCGCGCCGTACGCGCCCTGCTCGACCGCGCCGCACCAGAGTCCGCGTAGCGCCGCACGCTTTCCCTGCGCTCGACGGTGCTGCAGGTTGATGGCGTGAGTCGGCCGGCGACCCGCCGCCCGACCCCCTCCCACTCCAGCCGATCATCCCATGAAGCGCCTCCTGCTCATGCTAGCCCTGCCCGCCACGCTTGGCGCGCAGGATCTGGCGGCCATCGCCGACCGCATCTTCGCCCCGTGGAACAGCACGCACACCCCAGGGTGCGCGGTCGGTGTCTCGCGCAACGGGGCGCCGATCTTCCAGCGCGGCTACGGCATGGCCGACCTGGAAAACGGCACGCCGATCACGGCGCAGACGATCCTCGAGAGCGGGTCGGTGGCCAAGCAGTTCACCGCCACCGCCATTCTCGTCCTCGTCAGCGACGGGAAGCTGCGCCTTGATGACGATGTCCGGAAATACGTGCCGGAGTTGCCCGTGTACGGTCGCACGATCACCATCCGGCACCTGCTGTCGCACACCAGCGGCCTGCGCGAGTGGAGCAACCTCGTGGCCGACCAGGGATACCCGCGTGGCACGCGGGCGCATGCGATGGCCGACGTCTTCGACATCATCGTGCGCCAGAAGGGGCTCAACTACCCGGTCGGCGACTTCTACTCGTACACGAACTCCGGGTTCATGCTGCTCCCGACGATCGTCGAACGGATCAGCGGCATGTCGTTCGCGCGTTTCAGCCAGGAGCGCGTCTTCAAACCGGCGGGCCTTCTCGAGACGCGCTGGCGCGATGATTTCACGGCCATCGTCCCGCGACGGGCGCAGGCGTACACGCGGCGCGCCGACGGCTGGCGCCTCGAGATGCCCTTTGACAACGTCCACGGCGCCGGCGGCCTGCTAACCACCGTCGGCGACTGGCTCACGTGGAACAACGCGCTCGACAAGCGCGTCTTCGGCGCCATCTCCGATTCCCTGCTCAGCCGCGCGACGCTGACCAGCGGCCGGCAGATTCCGTACGCCATGGGACTCATCAATGGCGCGTATCGCGGCACCACCGAGTGGCAGCACAGCGGCTCCACCGCCGGGTACAGCACCTTCCTCGCGCGCTATCCGAGTGCCGACCTCTCCATCGCCGTGATGTGCAACTCGGCCGGCGCCCCGGCCACGTCGTACGTGCGTCAGCTCGCGGATGCGCTGATTCCCGATCTCGCGCCGCGCTCGACATTCGACACGACCACGGCCGACCCGGCGCGCACTGCCCGCTTTGCCGGCATCTACTTCAGCAATCGTTCGCACGACGTCACCGAACTGGTGGTGGACCGCGGCCAGCTCCGCGTGGCCGGCGGCGCGCCGCTTCGCGCCCTGCGCGATGGTGACTTCCTGATGGGCGCCGCCTCTCGCCTGCAGATCATTACGGCCGCGGACGGCGCGCCGACCGGCGCGCGTATCATCTCCCCTGATGCCGACACCGTGCAGTGGACGTACGCCGCCGCCGCGCGCCCCACACCCACCGAGGCACAGCTTCAGGCGTTCGCGGGAGCGTGGCAACAGGACGAGATCGGTGCGACATGGATGGCGACCGTCGAGAAGGGGGCGTTGGTCATGACAGTCCGCCCTGGCCGCCGCGTCACGCTCGTGCCGGCATTTCCCGACGGGTTCGAGGCGGGCAACTACGGCACCATCTGGTACACCCGCGACAAGAAGGGGGCGGTGACCGGCATGCACCTCGGCGCCGACCGCGCCTGGGATCTCGTGTTCGCACGCGTGAAGTAGCACGCGCGCGGTCGCGACAGAATGAAGCACAGCGGGGCCCGGTGCGATGACCGGGCCCCGCTGTGCTGCTCTGTGCGTTTCTGTGCGCCTCTTCACCGCCTCCACGGCGGCGGATCTCCCTTCTTCCCTTTGATCTCCGGGTTGTGGCGGTAGAGCGTCGCCGTCTTCCCGATGGTCTGGATCACTTCGGCTCCGAGCGCGTCGGCAAGGTCGTGCGCCGCCGCTTTGGCGCTGACGTTCGCGGTGCGATTGAGCGCGACCTTCACCAGCTCCCGCGTTCGCAGCGCATCGTCAATCGACTGAAGGACGGCGGGCGTGAGGCCGTCCTTTCCCACGTGCACGGCAGCCGTCAACCTGTTGCACTCAGCGCGCAGCGAGGCGCGCATCTGTCCCGTCATCGGCATGGTATAGTCTCCATCGTGGAAGCAGGCGCCTTCGAAGTGAGCGGGCGTCGCGCGTCAGCGGTTTGGGGGGAGCGTGGCGGCGGGTCGCACCCCGCCACGCACGCCGGTCTGCGTGAGAAACGGCCGCGGATCGAGCGGTGGGCCATTCCAGTAGGTGCGGGCATCAAGGTAGCGCATAACCTGAAAATGCAGGTGCGGCGTGTTCTTCGGCGCGTTGCCCGTCGTGCCCACATACCCGATCACCTCGCCCTGCGCCACGCCCTGCCCTTCACGAAGCCCGTCGGCGTAGCGGTCAAGGTGGGCGTAGTAGAAGACGAAGCGCCGCTCCGGATCCGTGGCGTAGATGGTGATGCCGCCGAGCGTGCTCTTGGTCAGCCGCAGGATGGTGCCGGAGTCAACGGAAAGGACCGGCGTGCCGCGTTTGGCGAGGATGTCCACCGCCTGATGGGCGCGAGCGCCGCCGTCCCGGGCTTGCCAATAGGTGTCGGGGACCGCGTCCGGCGTAATGCCGTCCACGGGCACCATGAGGGCGCGCGTGTGGAGGTAGTCCTCATCGCTCAGCGACAGCGGGGCCGCGGGCGGCGGGGACTCGCTGCGTGGTTCGGGCAGTTCCATCTCCGGCACGCGCACAGGCGCCACTGGCCCGAGCGGCCGAATGGCCGGGCCGCACGCGGCGGTGAGCAGGGCCAGCGCGGGAAGAAGGTGCGACGCACGCATGTCACTCCACAAACGAACGGCGCTCGCGCGCGTCACGAAACGGCGGGGCACATATTCGGGAATAGGCCTTGCCCTTGCATATATTGCTATATAGACTTATAGCCATATGTACTCGACCCGCGATTCCTATGGCCGCGCCGTGCCGTTCGCCGCGATGGCCGCCGCCTCCGCTGAATACGGCGCCCTGCTCACCGCGCAGCGCGCCCGCGCCGTGGTGCCTGACGACCTCCTCGCCCGCGTGACCGCCCTCGGCGGCTCGTGGCGGCTCCTCGTTATCTCCGAGGACTGGTGCATCGACTCGCAGAGCATCGCGCCGGTCGTCGCCGCCCTCGCCGACGCCGCGCCGAACCTCGAACTGCGCACGATCAGCCGCGACGCGGATCCCGCCCTGATGGACGCCCACCTGACTAATGGCACCGCTCGGGCGATTCCCGTGGTGGTCGTGCTCGACGCTGACTATGTCGAGCACGGATGGTGGGGATCGCGTCCCCGGGCCTTGCAGGCGCGCGTCGCCGCCGAGTGGAAGCAGTTGGAGAAGCCCGAGCGCAACAAGGAAGTCCGTCGCTGGTACGCGATGGACAAGGGACGCTCGGCGCTCGAGGAGATCGTCGCGCTGCTCGAACAATTCGCTGCGTCGACGGCGGGCGCGGCCGCCGTTCAGTCGGCGAGCGCGACGGCCGGCGCGTAGACGAAGACCCGGTCGCGCTTGCGGCCGGTGAGCTCGGTGAGAAAGCCGGCTTCAACGAGGCGATCCACCGCGGCGTTCGCCGCTGGAGCGGAAACACCGGTCGCCGCCATCGCCCGCGCCACGGAAGTCGCTGGATGCCCCGTCAGGAAGCGCACCAAGGCCGTGGCCGTCGGCGCCCCGCGGCCGAACGTGGCGCAGTGCGCTTCGGCGGCCGCGCAAGCTGCGTGGTAGCCGGCGAGCCGACGCTGCACGCCTCTCGCCTCGCGGGCCATCGCGTGTAGCGCGCTCGCCGCGTCCGGCGACGACGCTGGAACGACGTAAGCGACCGGCACGAGTCCATCGACGAGCGGGGCCACCGTCCGGGTGAGCGACGCCGCAATGCCACGCTCGCGTCCGCAAGCACCCGAGGCCAAGTCGGCCGCCAACAGAAGCGCCGGCCATCCCTCGTGCTCGGCGACGCTCAGCGTCGCCTCCATCAACGGCGGTAGATACGCCGCGGAAAGCTCCGCCGTGCGCGCCGCCTCGTCGATCGCTCCAGGCGTCAGCGCGCGCCCATCGCGCACCTTCGCCGTTGCTTCGGTGAGCGCGACAGCGATCGCGCGCAACAACGGATCATCCACGACGAACGCGCGCGACTCCGGCGCGTACCACCACGCAAGCAGCGCGGCGAACGCCGGCTCACCCTCGGGGATGGTCGCCGGCACCGCGGTCGCTTCGCTAGTGCCTTCGAGATCGGTCGCCGGTAGCCGTTCGTTTTCCGCGAGGATAGCTTGAGCGCTTCGCAGCGTAAGGAGCTGGGCAACGCCTGGCGTGCCGCGCGCACCATCGTCGAGGCGCGCGAAAGCGTCAACGGCATCTGCTACTGCCCGTAGTACTCCGTAGTCGAGTTGCACGATTTAGGCTATTTAGTTTTTCAACTATATCCATAAATTACCGTTTTCGCCACACACACCTGAGCGAGACACGAGGAATCTTATTTATGTTTATCGCCTCATTCTTATTTTTCTCGCTTCAGGCCACTGCGCAGCCAGCGGCACCGGCGCAGGATACCGCTGTCGCGAGGCATGTCGCCTCCGTTTCTTCATACACGCCCCACCGAGTCTATAAGTCTGGGAAGAAACGATTTACGGACTTCGAGACTATGCTCGCCGAGGCCGCCAAGCAGGATCTGGTCTTCCTTGGAGAGCAGCACGACGATCCCGGGACGCACCGATTGGAGCGTGCGGCAACTGAGGGGATCGGTCGCCGCCAACCGAAGGTCGTGCTTTCCCTTGAGATGTTCGAGCGGGACGTGCAGGCGCGGCTCGACGACTATCTGGCTGGCAGGATCTCTGAAGCCGACTTCCTGAAGACCGCCCGCCCATGGCCGCGGTACGCGACCGACTATCGCCCGATGGTGGAGCTTGCCAAGGCGAAGGGGTGGCCCGTGATCGCCAGCAATGTCCCACGCCGCCTGGCCTCGCTGGTGGGTCGCCGTGGGTTGTCGGCGGTGGACTCATTGCCTGCGGCGGATCGCGCCCTCATTGCCGCGGAGTTGAACTGCCCGCGGGACAAGTACTATGACCGCTTCAAGGAATCGATGGGGGATATGAGCGGCCACGGCCAGGCCAAGCTCCCCGCTGATTCGGTGCAGCGAATGGTCAGCCGCTTCTATGAAGCGCAGTGCGTGAAGGACGAGACGATGGCCGAGGCAATCGCCGCCGCGCGCACGAATCACCCGGATGCGGTCATCGTGCACGTGAACGGTGCGTTCCACTCGGATTTCGGCCAGGGCACGGTGAATCGCGTCACGCGGCGCGTGCGCTCGCGCGTCGCGCTGGTCAGCTTCGTCCCGGTGGAGAACCTCGACGTTGCCGACGGCAAGAAGCATCGGAAGCAGGCGGATTACATCACGTTCACGCTGAAGCCGCCCACGCCGCCCAAGGCACCCGCGCCTGCCGCGGTCCCGCCGGCCAACCCGCCGGCCAACCCGCCGGCTCCGCCGACCGCGCCCGCGACGAAGCCGCCGCAGGCTCGCTGATCACCCGCTGGCGGCGCGCACGCGGCGCGCCGCCCTTCGCTGACGTCCAGCCACGGACTCGTCCATGCGCCACACCATCGCTCGCTCGGCCTTCGCGCTCTTCGCGCTCGCCACGCTTCCCCTGCAGGCCCAGGACCGGCTCCGCTCGATGCCGGGCTACGATCGCTACAGCCAGATGACGCCGAAGCTCGCCACCGCCATCAAGTCCGGGGCGGTCACCGCGCAATGGGCGGACGACGGCAAGTCATTCGAGTTCGCGCGCGACGGCAAGCGCCTGCGCTTTGACATCGCCCGCAAGGCGGCCGACACGCTCACCGGCGCCGGCGCGACCGGCGCGCGGCGTCCGATGGGACCGGCGCGCGGCCGACAGTCTACCGAGGCGTGGACGACTGACTCGTCGCGCAAGGCGTTCTACAAGGACCGCAATCTCTTCCTCGTGAATCGCGACGGGTCGGGCGAGAAGCAGATCACCAGCGACGGCAGCGAGAAGGAGCGCATCAAGTACGGCACGGCCAGCTGGGTGTATGGCGAGGAGCTCGACCAGACGACGGCGATGTGGTGGTCGCCCGACGGCACCAAACTCGCCTACTACCGCTTCGACGAGAAGCCGGTGAAGGACTACTACCTGCAGACCGACCAGACGACGGTGCAGGGCTCGCTGATGACCGAGGCGTATCCCAAGGCGGGAACGCCGAATCCCATCGTGGACGTGTACGTCTACAACGAGCGCACCGAGCAGACGCGTCGGCTTGAGATCCGCGACGGGGCGCCGTTCACCGACGCGGCCGTAGGCCACTACGTGTATGCCATCTCGTGGACCAAGGACGGCAGCGAACTGCTGATCCACCGCACGAACCGTCGGCAGAACATCATGGAACTGGCCGCCTGCCACCCGATCACGGGCGTCTGCCGCACCATCGTGCGCGAGGAGTGGCTTCCCAGTTGGACGGAGAACCATCCGGCCCTGCGCTGGCTCGCCGACGGCAGGCGCTTCATCTGGGAATCGGAGCGCACGGGCTTCAAGAACTACTACCTGTACGACCTCTCCGGAAAGCTCCTCGCCACGCTCACGCAGCACCCGTTCGAAGTCGCGGGCATCGTGAAGGTGGACGAGGCCGCCAAGGCGCTCTGGTACTACGCGCGCAGCGGCGACAACTACATGAAGCTGCAGCTCCACCGCGTGGGGCTCGACGGCAAGGGCGACACGCGCCTCACCGATCCGGCCCTCAACCACACGGTCAGCGTCTCGCCGGACGGCAAGCACTTCACCGACGCCGCGCAGACGCACGCCATCGCGCCCACCACGACACTGCGCGACGCCAAGGGGAAGGCGGTGACCGTGATCGCCGAGAGCGATGTCTCCGGGCTCGCGACCGCCGGGTTCAAGCCGGTCGAGATGTTCGCCTACACCGCGGGCGACGGCGTCACCAAGCACTTCGGGATGATCAGCAAGCCGTCAAACTTCGATCCCGCCAAGAAGTACCCGGTGCTCTTCTCGGTGTACGCCGGCCCGGCCACCAATGGCGCGCGCGAGACGTTCGCGCCGCCGTCGGCCACCGCCGAGTATGGATTCATCGTCGTGTCGCTCGACACGCGCAGCGCGGCTGGACTGGGCAAGAAGGCGCTAGACGCCATCTACCTGAAGCTCGGCGAGACGGAGATCGACGATCTCGCCGCCGCCGCGAAGCACTTGGCGACGCTGCCGTACGTGGACGCCAAGCGCATCGGCATCTTCGGCACGTCGTACGGCGGCTACGCCGCGGCGCTCGCGCTGCTTCGCTACCCCGACGTCTTCGCCGCGGCGTCAGCCCAGAGCGCGGTGACGAGCTGGCACCATTACGACACGATCTACACCGAGCGGTATATGTACACGCCGCAGGAGAACGAAGCCGGTTACAAGAAGGGGAACGCGATGGAATACGCGCGCAACCTCAAGGGCCGGCTGATGATCTACTACGGCACCGCCGATGACAACGTGCACCCGAACAACTCGATGCAGCTCATCAAGGCGCTGCAGGGCGCCGGCAAGAGCTTTGAGGTGCAGGTGGGGCCCGACGCGGGTCACAGCGCGTTGAACGCCATGCGCATGATGGAGTTTTTCATCCAGGCGCTGGTGCTCGACGCGGTGAAGGGCTAGAAGACCTCCCACGCGAATCCGGCCGTCAGGCGCTCGGCGCGCCTGGCGGCGAGATTGACGCGGAGGACGGTCGTACCGCCAGCGCGAGCGGTCGTGCCGCGCGCAGCGAGGTCGTCCACCCCGTCGCCGTCCGCGTCGAACGCGGTGAGCAAGTCGTGCGCGCGGAACCGGCCGTCTTCCACGCGCAGCGTCGTCACCGCGCCATCGGGCGCGACGAGGACCACCCGCTCGCGCACCCATTCGGCGTCGCCAGCGCGCAGGCTCACGACCAGCGCGCGGCGCGCCTCGCCGAAGCAGCCGCGCACCTGGCTCGTCGCCAGCTTCAGTCGGCGCTGCAACCGCTCATAGGGCGGACGCTCGAGGCGAAGCACGGCCTCGAGTGAGTCACGGACAAAGGTCACTCGAGCGGCAAAGGCCGAGTCCGCCGACTTGCGCGCGGCGGCCTGCCCCCGGCGTTCGGCCGGCGTCAGCGCCGCGAGCGCCGCCAGCGCCGCACTGTCTGGCGGAAGGCGCAGTTCGCACGTCGCTGGGGCCGGCGCGGTGGCGCTGTCGGCGCGCAGGGCGTGTGCCGCCCACGTGCCCTTGCCGCGCGCTACGCTGTCGAGCGCGACCGATCCGAACACTCGCAACACGATGCGTCCGTTGTAGACCATGAACGAGTCCACCACGACATCCTCAGCGCCCAGCGCCCAGTGCAGGCGGAAGACGGCGCGCGCCGGAACGGGGCTCAACACTGAGGCCGCTTCGCGGAACGCGGCGAGTCGCGCTGTGTCCTTGCGCACGTCGAGATCCATCCGGCCGATGTCGATCAGCCAGCGGGAGTTCCTGACCGCCGCCACGAAACGCCGCTCGTCGGCCGGCGCGAACACGAGAAAAGGCGCTATCGAATCGGCCGCGAGCGAGAGGCGACCCGCAGACGCGGTGTCGCGCACCAGCGCCATCGCGGCCGCGGAGTCAGCGGAATGCAGTTGCGCACTATCTCGTGCGGCGCCCGTGTCCGTCGCGGCGCTCGTCGACGCGATGACGCCGCGGCGCGATGCGGCGTCGCAGGCCGCGCCACCGGACAGGAGCAATGCGCACAGCAGCGGGCGCCACAGGCGCCGTCTACCGCCGCGGCACGCAAGCGCTACGGGGTCGCGCCGGCGTGGCGATGCCGCACGGTGGCGGCCGCACGCACATTCCGTCAGCTTCATCAGGCGTTCGTGTGGCACGAACAGAAGATAACGCCACGTCGCGTCGGGCTCGTCCACCAGGTTTGCATGCACCCCTTCAGCTACCATCCGGCGGTTTCGATTGACGACGCCCTCCGCGCGCTGGCCGCGCCGGACGCCGCGCCGCTCGGCGGCGGCACCGACCTGCTGGTCGCGATGAAGGAGGGGCTCGCGCAGCCGCAGACGCTCGTTGATCTGCGACGCATTCCCGGCCTGCGCGACATCACGCTACATGATGATGGATCGGCGCGCATCGGCGCCGCCGTGCGTCTGGCGGAACTGGCCGAACATCCCGGCCTCACGGCGCGATATCCCGCGCTAGCGCAGGCGGCGGCCGCCGCTGGCACGCCGCAACTGCGCGCCATGGGCACCATTGGCGGCAACCTCGCCCAGAGGCCGCGCTGCTGGTACCTGCGCGGCGCCCTTCCCTGCTTCAAGAACGGCGGCGCGGATTGCCTCGCCGAGCGCGGTGAGAATCACTACCACGCGCTATTCACCGCGGGCCCCTGCCACGCCGTGCATCCGTCGGATCCGCTCGTCGCGCTGGCCGCGCTTGAGGCCAGCGTTGAGGTCCGCGGCGCTGGCGGCACACGCACCCTGGCTCTCGCGGCGCTGTTCGAAGGATCCACGCGTCGCGCGGCCGGCGAACTCACGCTCACCGCCGGCGAGTTCATCAGCGCCGTCTGCCTCCCCGCCTCGGCGGCGGGCGGCGAGCAGTTCTACGAGAAGTTGACGCAGCGCGCCGCATGGGACTTCGCCACCGTCTCTGTTGCCGCGCATCGCCGCGCGGACGGCGAAGTGCGCCTCGCGCTTGGTGGCGTCGCGCTTGGCCCGTTCCGGGTCACGGCATCGGTTGAGCAAGACGTCGCGACCGGTGGACTCGACGACGACAGCATCGAGTCGCTCGCCGAGCGCGCGATGCACGACGCCGCGCCGCTGGAGCACAACGGCTACAAGGTGTGGCAGGCGCAGGCGCTGTTGCGCCAGGCGATCCGGCGCCTCGACCCGCCGCGCTGAGTCCGCCATCCGCCATCTGCCATCTGCCATTCGATGAGCGCCAACAAACAGCATCCGTTTGCCGCGATCGTGCTCGCCGCGGGTGCCGGCACCCGTTTCGGCGCGCCCAAAGTTGGCGCCCGGCTTCCCGACGGTCGCCGGTTCCTCGACGCGGTCATCGAGCACTGCCTCACCGCTGGCGCCGATCCCGTGGTCGCCGTTGTCCCGCCGGAGACGCCGGTGCCGGAGGAAGCGCGCGTCGTCGTCAATCCACGCGCGTCGGATGAGCAGGTCACCAGCCTGCGCCTCGGCCTCGCCCAGCTCGCCAATGTCACGGCGGAGGGGGTGCTCGTCTGGCCCGTGGACCATCCGTTCGCGCTCGCGACGAGCGGACTTGCCGTGGTGGACGCCGCGCGCCGCACGGGCGCCCCTGTCGTGGTGCCGGTTCACGACGGGCGACGCGGTCATCCGGTCTGGTTTGCCCGCGAGACGTGGCGCGAGTTGATGACGGTGCCCGAGGGCGGCGCCCGAGCCGTGGTGCACGCCTATGGCACGCGCGTGCACGAGGTGGGTGTCAGCGATGCCGGTGTACTGCGTGACATCGACACGAAGGACGACCTCGACGCCTAAGGAACGGGAGCGTCCGAAGGGAGCAGGGACCTCGACACATCCACGGCGCGTACAAACCCTGCGACCGACGGCAGTGTCCAATAGGGGATCGACGGGTCAGGCGCCGGCGGAAACCCGCGACGTCAGCCCGTCGTACGGGCTTTGAATCCCTGCACCTCCCCCCGACGAGGTACCGTCGTATGCGTGCTTCCTACGTTCTCCCGATCTGCCTGCTTGCCACCGGTTCGCTGCTGGCGCAGGACCAGACGAGTTCAAAACCCACGCGGCATGTGCTCTCCATCGGCGACTACCCGAACGTCTCCGGATTGCGCATCAACTTCCTCGATCGGACGCTCGGCGACGTGCGCGGCGCGAACGTGACGATCTGGACGCCCTATGGCGGCGAGGCCGGCGGCTCCGTGCGAGGCATCGCGCTTGGGTTGCCGCTCACGTCGGCCGGCTCAATCCACGGAATCGCGACGGGCATCTTTGGTGCCGGCGCCGAGACCGAGTTGCGCGGCATCGGCATTGCGCCGGTGGGCATTGGCGCCGGATCTCGACTTAAGGGCATTGCCGTGGGCGGCGTCGGGGTCGGCGCCGGGGGCACGGTAGAGGGCATCGCCTTTGGCGGCGTTGGCGCGGGCGCGGGCGGCAACGTCCGCGGCATTGTGGGCGGCGGCATCGGCGCCGGGATCGGCGGCAACCTCCGCGGGATCGCCTTCGGCGGGATCGGTGTCGGCGCTGGCGGGCGAGTGAAAGGCATCGTCGCGGGCGGCATTGGCGCCGCAGCCGGCGGTGACATGGAAGGAATCGCCTTCGGCGGCATCGGCGTCGGCGCGGGCGGCGATGCGCGGGGCGTGCTGATCGGCGGCGTCGGCGCCGGCATTGGCGGCAACTTCCGTGGCATCGGCGTTGGCGGCATCGGCGTGGGCGCAGGCGGCAGCGGGCGCGGCGTGTTGCTGAGCGGCGTGGGCGCCGGCGTGGGCGGGAGCTTCCGCGGCATCGGCGTGAGCGGCATTGGCTTCGGCGTCGGCGGCACGCTGCGCGGACTGGCGGTCAGCGGCGTCGGCATCGGCGCCGGCACCGAGATCGACGGCGTCGCCATCGCCGGACTCGGCATCGGTTCACCGTCCATCCGGAAGTTTGCGATGGCGACAGTCGTTGGCGCCCAGCGCATGAACGGCCTGATCGTGGCGCCGGCGCTGGCCCGCCTCGAGAAGGGCGGGCGGATGCGCGGCGTGTCGGTCTCCACCGTCAACGCGATGCGCGGCCAGCAGACCGGCCTGACGATCGGCATCGTGAACTACGCGCGCGAACTCGACGGCATGCAGATTGGCGTGATCAACATCGCGCGCAACGCGAATGTGAAGTTTTTGCCGATCGTCAATTATCACAGACGATAGAGGATTTGGACCGAGGATTTCGATTCAGGATTCCGAAAACGGATTGCGATATGCGATGAAGGGCCGGTGAGATGCCGGCCCTTCATCGTTGATCACAGTCACGAATCGAACTCCTGAATCGAAATCCTCGGTCCAAGTCCTCAATCACCTGTACAGCAGGTACTTCCCCCGCACACGCAGGAACGCCTCCACCTCCTGATCCCACGATGCGAAGATCTCCGCCGGCGTTCGCCCCGCGGTGATCATCGCCTTGAGGCGGGGCGTTGCCACGAGGCGGTCGAGCACGGCGTCATTCCACGTCAGCCGGTCCGCGTGCAGGCGGTGGACGGCCCAGACGAGCGCGACGCCGGCGCGGTACGGCTGAAACGCGTTCCGGTCAGTGACGCGCAACTGGAGGCCGTTGAGTCGCTGGCCGGCCAGTTCGGGAGGACGCGAGTGGAACATCTGCTGCGTGGGCGTGAAGGTGACCGTGTCGAAGCGCACGCCGGGAAGCCGGAGGCCGTTCAGCAGGCGCGCCGCTTCGACGTGATCGAGCCAGGGCGCGCCGATCATCTCAAAGGGCGCCGGGCTGCCGCGCCCTTCGGAGACGTTGAGCGCCTCGAAAAGGCAGGTGCCAACGTAGGCGGTGAGTGACTGCAGCGTGACCAGATTCGGCGACGGCTTGCGCCACGGCAGACCGGTCTCGTCGAGCCACATCGCGCGCCTCCATCCCGTCATCGGCACCACGTGCAACCGGACCGGACGACCGCCCTGCAACAGCCGCTCACCGTTGTACAGGAGGGCCAGCTCGCCCATCGTCATGCCGTGCTGCACGGGGACGCGTGCATAGGACCCGAATCGGAATAGGTACGGCGCGTCGGTGACGAAACCGTCCACGCGGACGCCGGTCACCGGATTCGGCCGGTCGAGCACGACGACTTCCAGTCCGTATTCGGCGGCCGCATCCATCACGAAGCCCAGGATGTTGATGTGCTCGTAGAAGCGCGCCCCGACTTCCTGAATGTCGAAGACGACGACCTCGGCGTCGGCGAACATCTCCTGCGTCGGGCGGTGCCGCTGGCCGTACAGGTTGTACTTCACGAGCCCCGTCTCGGCGTCGATCGCGCGCTCCGGATCGTGCGGCGCCGCGTAGTCGTTGGTCCGGATGCTCTGGTCCATGCCGAAGAGCACGCGCAGCGGTCGGCCCGGCAGGGCGAACAGCGCGTCGGCGAGGTGCGTGCCGTCGGCGAGCCGGCCGCTGTGGTTGGAAACGAGGGCCAGCCGTTTCCCGCGAATCAGGTGCGCGGAGTCGGTCAGCAACCGGTCGGCGCCGACCACCACCTGACCGAGGCTAGCGCGAGGACCGACAAGCCCAATCGCGAGGGCGACAACATATGACGTGAACAGCAAGCGTCGGGTGATGGACGCGCTCATTCAGCGTTCTCCGTGATAAGGACGTGTGGGAAGTTGCGTCGCCGCTGTGCACGACGCCACACGATTGAAACGGGACCGACACCCCATATCCGGAAAAGCCAGACGCCGCAGCGCTGTGTCAGCCGCTGCGGCGTTGACTTACTCACCCCCACCCCTGGAGGCTATCTGTATAACCCTACTTCTTGGGCCGATGTTCCATGACCCACGCCTGCATCTGCTGCCGGGCCTGTTCGCGGGTGATTGTTCCCGCCATCACCTTGGCCCGAACGGCCTGCCGCTGGGCGCGGAACTTCTCCACGAAGGCCTTCTGCGCCGGTGTCGCGTTGGCGATCCGTTCCGCACGCACTCCGGCGCGGAACCCGGCGCGCGCGCCGGCCCGGATCCCCGCTCCCGCCAGCGCCTGCTGACGGCCGCCGAACCCGCGCGCCCCGACAAAGCGCCCGTGTGCCTGGCCCGGCCCGAAACGCCCCTGACCGGCACCCATCGGCGCGAAGCGACCGCCGACCGTGCGACCCTGAGCGACGTGCTGCCGGAACGCCGCCCTCTGCTGCCCCCTCACGCGTCCGAGCGGCCGGACGCCCATCCGTTGAAGCTGATGTTGGCGGGCAACGCGCGCCGCCTCGATGCGGGCGAGCCGGTCAATGCCAGGGAAGGCCCCGGGCTGAATGTTGCCCTGCGCTTGCAGGGAGCCTGCGACCGTAGCCAGCGCCACGGCGAAACCAAGGAACTTGATGGTGCGCATCTGCGCCTCCTAATGAACGTCAGGGCTTGATCGCCCCGTTGTCGAGTTGACGCGTCAAGGAGACCGATGTTAATCGGGCGGTGCTCGCTGAGTTATCAACACAACAATAACACAATATGACACATATATTTAGCTAGCAGTTATACTCATTTGTTTGTGTTCTTTTCCACACCGCCAGCCTCCAGATCCGATAGATCTGACGCGATGCTCGGCCACGTCGGAACATTTCACACACGTTTTCGTTTGCAAATTCAGTCTTCCCGAATATCTTTATCGGTATGGCCGCCACCTCCTTGTCTCTCGCTGGCTTCAAGGGCATTCGCAGCGACATCCTCGTCGCCCTGCGCAAGGAGCAGCCACTCACCATCAAGGTGTTGGCCGCGCGGTTCGGCGTGACCGCCAACGCCCTGCGTCGACACCTGACCGATCTGGTGGACGCGGGATTGGTCGTCTACCGCCGCGAGATTCGCGGCCAGGGCGCGCCCGTCTTCGCGTACTCCCTCAGCGAAGCGGGAGAGGCGCTCTTTCCGCGCGCCTATGTCGACCCGCTGGTGGACGCGCTCGAGGCGCTGCGCGAACGCGAGGGCACGGAGGCCGTGGTTCGGCTGTTCCGCCGCCGGTGGGAGTCGCTGGCCGAGTCAGCGCGCCCGCGGCTGGCCACGTTGCCGATGCCTGAGCGCGCCCAGCTCCTCGCCGAGCTCCTCGCCGCCGAGGGCTACATGAGTGAAGCGGTGGCCGGTGACGGGACGGCCATGACCATTCGCCATCACAACTGTGCCGTGCGCGAGATCGCCCTGCGCTTTCCGGAAGTCTGCTCCGCCGAGGCGGAGTTCATCGAGGCGGTGCTTGGATCGCCCGTCGAGCGCCGCATGCACCTGAAGGACGGTTGCAGCGCCTGCGAGTACGGCGCGATCGGACGCGCTCCGCGGAGCGCGTCCGCCAGCGTGTCCGTGCCTGTTTCCATTCCTGAGACCCCGCAATGAGTTCCCAGATCGAATCGCTGGTCAACAAGGAGTACCAGTACGGCTTCGTGACCGACATCGAGTCGGACGCGATTCCGCCCGGCCTCACCGAAGAGACCGTCCGCCAGATCTCGACGCGCAAGAACGAGCCGCAGTGGCTGCTCGACTGGCGCTTGAAGGCGTTCAAGCGCTGGCAGTCGATGACCGAGCCCCGCTGGCCGAACGTGACGTACGGCGTCATCGACTACCAGGCGCAGACGTACTACTCGGCGCCGAAGAGCGTGAAGCCGCTGCAGTCGCTCGACGAGGTGGATCCCGAGCTCCTGAAGACGTACGAGAAGCTCGGCATCTCGCTCAACGAGCAGAAGCGCCTCTCCGGCGTGGCCGTGGACGCCATCTTCGACTCCGTCTCGGTCGGCACGACGATGAAGGAGGAGCTCAAGAAGCACGGGGTCATCTTCTGCTCCTTCGGCGAGGCGGTGCTTGAGCATCCGGAGCTGGTGCAGAAGTACTTGGGCTCTGTCGTCCCGTATTCAGACAACTTCTTCGCCGCGCTCAACTCGGCGGTCTTCAGCGACGGCTCGTTCGTGTACATCCCCAAGGGGGTGCGCTGCCCGCTGGAGCTGTCCACGTACTTCCGCATCAACGCGGCCGACACGGGGCAGTTTGAGCGGACGCTCATCGTGGCTGACGAGGGCGCGTCGGTGAGCTACCTCGAAGGGTGCACGGCGCCCAAGCGCAGCACCAACCAGCTGCATGCGGCGGTGGTGGAGATCGTCGCCCTCGACAACGCGCAGGTGAAGTACAGCACCGTGCAGAACTGGTACGCCGGCGACAAGGACGGCGTGGGCGGCATCTACAACTTCGTCACCAAGCGCGGCAAGGCGTTCACGAACAGCAAGATCTCGTGGACGCAGGTCGAGACCGGCTCGGCGATCACCTGGAAGTACCCGAGCGTCATCCTGCAGGGCGACAACTCCACCGGCGAGTTCTACTCGGTGGCCGTGGTCAACAACAAGCAGCAGGCCGACACCGGGACGAAGATGATCCACATCGGCAAGAACACGAAGTCGACGATCATCTCGAAGGGCATCTCGGCCGGGCACGGGCAGAACTCGTACCGGGGCCAGGTGAAGGTGCTCCCCAAGGCCACCGGGGCGCGCAACTACACGCAGTGCGACTCGATGCTCATCGGCAACCAGTGCGGCGCGCACACCTTCCCGTACATCGAGGTGGGCAACAACACCGCCACCCTCGAGCACGAGGCGAGCACGTCGAAGATCGGCGAGGACCAGATCTTCTACTGCAAGCAGCGCGGCCTGAACGCCGAGCACGCCATCTCGCTCATCGTCGCCGGCTTCTGCAAGGAAGTCTTCAAGGAGCTGCCGATGGAGTTCGCGCTAGAAGCTCAGCAACTCTTGGGAATCTCCCTTGAGGGTTCGGTGGGGTAGCGAGTGACGGTAGACGGTTGACGGTTGACGGTCGCACAGCCGTGCCACGCTTCAACCGTCCACCGTCCACCGTCTGTTCTTCCACCGTCCACCGTCCACCGTCTACCGTCACTATCATGCTGAAGATTGAGAACTTGACCGCGAACGTGGGTGAAAAGGCGATCCTCAAGGGGATTTCGCTTAGCGTCAACCCCGGCGAAGTGCATGCCATCATGGGGCCGAACGGCTCGGGCAAGTCCACGCTCGCGCAGGTGATCGCCGGCCACCCGGGCTACGAAGTCACCGGCGGCACGGTGACCTACGACGGACAGGACCTGCTCGAGATGGACGCCGAAGTGCGCGCCCAGCAGGGCATCTTCCTCGCTTTCCAGTACCCGGTGGAGATCCCTGGCGTCTCCAACGCCTACTTCCTGCGCGCCGCGTACAACGAGATCCGCAAGGCGCGCGGAGAGGAGGAAGTGGACCCGATGGAGTTCCTCGACATCATGGCCAAGAAGCTGAAGGTCGTGGAGATGGACGAGGCGATGCTCCAGCGCTCGGTGAACGCCGGCTTCTCCGGCGGCGAGAAGAAGCGCAATGAGATCCTCCAGATGGCAGTGCTCGAGCCGAAGCTCGCCGTGCTCGATGAGACGGACTCCGGCCTCGACATCGACGCGCTGCGCATCGTTGCCGAGGGGGTGAACAAGCTGAAGCGCCCGGACAACGCCACGATCGTCGTGACGCACTACCAGCGTCTGCTCAACTACATCGTGCCGGACTTCGTGCACGTCCTGGCGCAGGGACGCATTGTGCGCTCCGGCGGCAAGGAGCTGGCCCTCGAACTGGAAGAGAAGGGGTATGACTGGCTGCTCGAGCCGGCGGGGGCTTCGGCGTGAGCGCGCACTCGAACTACCGGGAGCTCTTCGATACGGCGAAAAGGGGCGGAGCGAAGGACTGGCTCCCGCACCTGAAGATCGCCGCCATCGAGCAGTTTGAGGCGGTCGGCTTCCCGACGACCCGCGACGAGGACTGGCATTTCACCTCGGTGACGCCGATCGCCGAGCGCACCTTCCGCCCAGCGCGGTCGTCGGGGACGACGCTGACGGCCGAGGACATCGCCCGCTTCACGTACGGTCAGGAGGACTGGCACCTGCTCGTCTTCGTGAACGGGCGTTACGAGCCGGCGCTGTCGTCGTTCGCCACACTCGACGCCGAGGTGCAGGTGATGACCTTTGGCGAGGCGCTCAAGGAGGCCCCCGAGCTGCTCGCCGAGCGCCTCGGCACGCTGGCGCCCGCGCAGCAGGCGTTCACCGCGCTGAACACGGCGTTCATGGCCGACGGCGTCGTGATTCACGTCCCGAAGGGCGTGGCGCTCGAGGCGCCCATCCACATCCTCTACGTCACCGACGCGCAGGCGAGCGGCGCCTCGCTGCACCCGCGCACGCTGGTCATCGCCGAGCGCAGCGCGCAGGCCACCCTCATCGAGACCTTCACCACCCTCGGCGGGGGCGCGTACTTCACGAACCACGTGGCCGAGGTAGTCGTGGGTGACAACGCCCGCGTGGATCACTACAAGGTGCAGCGCGAGGGGGCTGAGGCCTTCCACGTGGGCACCACGCAGGCGACGCAGGGACGCGACTCGATCTACCACGCGTTCACGTTCACCACGGGGGCGCAGCTCTCGCGGACGAACGTGTACTCCAAGCTGCTCGGCACCAACGCCGAGGTGCGGCTGAACGGCCTCTACTCGCTGGAAGAGGCGCAGCATGCCGACAACCAGACGTTTGTGGAGCACATCGCGCCGGCCTGTTCGAGCCGCGAGGTCTACAAGGGAATCCTCGACGGCTCGTCGCACGGGGTGTTCAACGGCAAGGTCTACGTGGACCCGCAGGCGCAGCAGACCGACGGCAAGCAGACGAACCATACGCTGCTCATCGGCGACGCCGCCCGGGTGGACACGAAGCCGCAGCTCGAGATCTTCGCCGACGACGTGAAGTGCACGCACGGCGCGACGGTCGGCCGGCTGGACGAGCTCGCGCAGTTCTACATGAAGAGCCGCGGCATCGGCGCGGAGCGCACGCGCGCCCTGCTCACCTATGCCTTCGCCGCCGAAGTGCTGGAGCTCATCGAGCTCGAGCCGCTCAAGCTGGCGCTCGAGGGACTGCTCTTCGAACGCTTCATCCCGCCGGAACCGGTCTGAGGGCCTGCGCGTGTCCGCCGAACTCGACGAGCTGTACCAGAGCATCATCCTCGACCACAACCGCCGGCCGCGGAACTTCCGCGTCATGGAGGATGCGAGCTCGCATGCTGAGGGGAAGAACCCCCTCTGCGGCGACCAGCTCACCATCTGGCTCAAGCTCGACGGGAATGTCATCAGCGACGTCTCGTTCCAGGGGAGCGGCTGCGCCATCTCCAAGGCGAGCGCTTCGCTGATGACGGCGGCCATCAAGGGCAAGACGCGCGCCGAGGCGGAAGCGATGTTCAACACGTTCCACGGCGTCGTCACCGGCGCGCACCCCGAGGATGCGGAGGCGCTGGGCTCGCTGAAGGCGCTGAGCGGCGTGTCGCGCTTCCCGCTCCGGGTGAAGTGCGCGTCGCTGGCCTGGCACGCGATGCACGCCGCGCTGCTCCGGCAGGACGGGGCGGTGGCCGTATCCACGGAGTGAGCCGACGATGACGACCCGGACGGCGTTCTCAGACCTGCGGGCGGACTTCCCGCTGCTCGCTGCCAATCCGGGACTGGTCTACCTCGACTCGGCGGCCACGTCCCAGAAGCCGCGCGCCGTGCTCGACGCGGTGCGCGACTACTACGAGACCGCGAACGCCAACCCGCACCGCGGCGCGTACAAGCTGAGCGGCACGGCCACTGACGCCTATCACGGCGCCCGCCGCGAGATCGCCCGGTTCCTCGGGGCCGCCGACGCCGACACGCTGCTTTTCACGCGCGGCACCACCGAGGCGGTGAACCTGCTCGCCACCGGGTGGGGACAGGCGCACGTGCACCGCGGCGACCGCATCGTGGTCACCCGGATGGAGCATCACGCCAACTTCGTCCCCTGGCAGCAGCTGGCCCGCGCGGTCGGCGCGGAGTTCCGCATCTGCGAGCTCACCAAGGATGGACTCGTGGACCTCGACCAGCTCCGCGCGCTCGTCACGGCGAACACGAAGGTGGTCGCCTTCGGGCACGTCTCGAACGCGCTGGGCACGATCAACGATGTGCGTGAGATCGTGGCGATCGCGCACGGCATCGGCGCCGTGGCCTTCTGCGACGGCGCGCAGGGGGCGCCGCACCTGCGGGTCGGGTTCGACGATCTGGGCGTGGACGCCTACGCGTTCAGCGGGCACAAGATGCTCGGCCCGATGGGGATCGGGGGCGTGATTGTGAAGCGGCGCGTGCTGGAGACGATGCACCCGTACCAGTTCGGCGGCGACATGATCGAATTCGTCTTTGACGGCGACACCACGTGGAACGTGCCGCCGCACAAGTTCGAGGCGGGCACGCCGAACGTGGAGGGCGCGGTGGGGCTCGCCGCCGCGGTCCGCTATCTCGAGGCGCTCGGCATGGATGCGGTCCGCGCGCACGAGATGGCGCTCACTCGCTACGCGATGGAGCGGCTGGCGGTGATCGAGGGATTGCACCTCTTCGGACCGGCGTCCGCCGAGGCGCGCAGCGGCGTCGTGAGCTTCACGCTCGGGGACATTCACCCCCACGACGTGAGCACGATGCTCGATGTGGACGGCGTCTGCGTGCGAGCCGGCCATCATTGCGCCCAGCCGCTGATGCGCGCGCTCCACCAGAGCGCGACGGTGCGCGCGAGCTTCTACGTGTACAACACCGCCGACGACGTGGACGCGCTCGTGGCCTCCCTGGTGAAGGCGAAGGCCCGCTTCCACGCGCACGCCTAGGCGCAGCGATGTCCACAACGGCTGACGGCGGCGCGCGGATCGCCGCGCTGTACCAGGAGCGCATCCTCGAGCACTACCGGCATCCTCGGCACAAGGGGGCGCTGGCCCGCGCCACCGGCACGCGGGGAGAGAAGAACCCGTTGTGCGGCGACGCGGTGGCGGTGGCGGTGTATGTGGTCGATGGAATCGTTCAGGAAGCGGCTTGGACGGGGACGGGCTGCTCGATCATGCAGGCGACGGCTTCGATGCTGATGGAATTCGTGCCCGGGCAGTCTCGCGAGGCGATCGAAGGCTTCGGCAGACGGTTCGACGCGATGCTGGCCAGCGGAGCGCCGGACGACGCGCTCGGTGAACTCGCGGCGCTCGTCGGTGTGGCGCCGTTCGCGGCGCGGCATAAGTGCGCACGGCTGCCGTGGAAGGCGCTGCTGGGAGCGGTGGGAGACGGTGGACGGTAGACGGTAGACGGTGGACGGTGGACGGTGGACCCCCGCAGGCATCCACCCTCAACCGTCAACCGTCCACCGTCACTCTCCCTGCGCGCCGACGCCTGACGCATCTTTACTCCATGCGCCGTCTCGCTCTCACCGCCCTCGTCGCCTTCGCCGCCGCCTGTTCCGGGGACGGTCCGACCGGTCCCGTGACACCGCCGGCCCCGCCACCGCCGGTCACGCCACCGCCCGTCACGCCACCGCCGGTCACGCCGCCCAGCGCCACGCCGCCGACCGTCGCGCGCGAGTTCCGCGGCCTCTGGGTGGCCACGGTCGCCAACATCGACTGGCCGACGCGCACTGGGCTGAGCCAGACCGAGGCGATGGCGGAGATGCGCACGATCCTCGACAAGGCCGCATCGCTGCGAATGAACGCGGTGATCCTGCACGTGCGCGCGTCGGGCGATGCGCTGTACCGCTCGAACCTCGAGCCGTGGGCCAGGGCGTTGACGGGGACGCAGGGGACTGACCCCGGCTGGGATCCGCTGGCCGTCTGGGTGGACGAAGCACACGCGCGCGGTTTGGAGCTCCACGCGTGGTTCAATCCGTTCCGCGCGGGGAATATCAGCGACACCACGCGACTGGCCGCCAACCACCTGTGGAAGGCGCGCCCGGATCTGGCGCGGATCTGGGAGGGGCAGCTCTGGTTCGATCCCGGTGAACCGGACGTGCATACGTGGACGCTGAATGTCATCAAGGACGTGATCGCCCGGTATGACATCGACGCGGTGCATCTCGACGACTACTTCTACCCGTATCCGCAGGGAAGCGCGCCCGTCTTCAACGATGACGTGTCGTACAACAAGTACCTCGCGGCGGGGGGCGCGGCGATGGCGCGCGCCGACTGGCGGCGTCGCAACGTGGACACCTTCATCCAGCGGCTGTACACAGAGGTGCGCGCCGCCAAGCCGTCGGTGAAAGTGGGGATCTCGCCGTTCGGCATCTGGCGCCCCGGCAACCCGACGGGCATCACGGGCCTCGACGCGTACAGCGCTATCTACGCCGACTCCAAGAAGTGGCTGGACAATGGCTGGGTGGACTACTTCGCGCCGCAACTCTACTGGTCGCTCGCCAGCACCGGACAGAATTTCACGGCGCTGCTCGATTGGTGGATCTCCGTGAACTCGCAGAAGCGTCATCTCTGGCCCGGACTCGCCGCATATCGGGTGGCCGACGGCGGCTTCCCGTCCGCCGCCGAGATCAACAACCAGATCGCGGTGACGCGGTTCCGGGCCGGGCCGAACGCGGGCGGCGGGAGCGGCACGCTGCTCTACAACACGACGGCGGTGCGGACGAACGCGAAGGGGCTCGCGGACTCGCTCGCGGCGACGGGCTACGCCGGACACGTCATCCCACCCGCCTACACGTGGCTCGACAACACGGCGCCCACTGCGCCGACCATCGCCGTGACGGACCAGAATTCGATCATGCGCGTGACCATTTCCCCGGCGGGGGCCGAACCGGTGCGCTGGTGGATGGTGCAGTGGCGCAACGCCACGACGTGGAATCATCGGCTCGTGCTTGGCACATCCACGATCGTGAACCTCGCGTACTCGACCGCGGCCGAGAAGGCGGACCGCGTGGTGGTGACCGCGCTCGACGCGGCGTGGAACGCATCGACCGCCGTCACGTGGCAGGCGGCCGCCCGGTAGCGCATGACCCTGACTAATCCGTCGCGACCGAGCGGCGGGCACCTCGTGGCCGAGGTGCTCCGGCGCCACGGTGTGCGGTCGCTGTTCGCGCTCGCCGGTGGCCACGTGTCGCCGATCCTCGTCGCCGCGAAGCAGGCCGGCATCCGTGTGGTGGACACGCGGCAGGAGCAGACAGCGGCGTTTGCGGCCGACGCGACGGCGCGTCTCACCGGGGTCGGCGCCGCGGTGGTGACGGCCGGACCAGGCGTGACGAACACGCTCACCGCGCTGACCAACGCGAAGATGGCGCGGTCGCCGATGCTCCTGATCGGCGGCGCCACGGCGACGGTGCTGCGCGGCCGCGGCTCGCTGCAGGACATCAACCAACTGGCGGCCGTGCGCCCGCACGTGAAGCACGTGGAGCAGGTGCGTCGCGTCGCCGATATCGTCTTCGCCCTCGAGCACGCGCTGCGCATCGCGCGCGAGGGCGTTCAGGGTCCGGTCTTCGTGGAGTTGCCGCTCGACGTGCTCTATCCCGAGCCGCTGGTTCGAGAGACGATGGGCGTTACCCAGCCGCTGCCGGCGGGGGCGTCGTGGCGGCGCCGCATCGAGCACTGGTACCTGTCTCGGCATGCCGATCGTGTCTTCGCCGAGGGGAGCGCAATTCCTCGCGACCCGGTGCACGTGATGCGGATGCAGCCCTCGGCGCGCGCGGTCTCGCGCACCGCCTCGATGCTCGCGCACGCCGAGCGGCCAATACTCGTCATCGGGAGTCAGGGGTGCGAGGCGCCGGGGGAGGTCACGGCACTCGCTGATGCCGTGCAAGCGTTGGGCATCCCGGTCTTCCTTGCCGGGATGGCGCGCGGGCTGCTGGGCGCCGGCGACGCGCTCCAGGTACGGCACCATCGCAAGGAGGCGCTGCGCGAGGCGGATCTGGTGGTGCTCTGCGGCGTGCCGATGGACTTCCGGCTCGATTACGGGCGGCACATCGGTGGCCGGGCGCGGATCGTCGCCGTGAATCGCGATGC